>CAZFUX010000028.1:0-17727 GCA_964522085.1 uncultured Aequorivita sp. | reverse complement strand
AATTTTCAAATTATTAAACCCGATTTTTCGGGTTCCTATCTGTAGTGAGTATATTAAAATAACAAGTGCTGCAAGCACATAAATTCCGGCCATAAAAAGCACCACTTTTTCGGTAACCTTTGCGATTCGTTTAATACCACCAATAATTACAAAGGCTACTATTATTGCCATTACAATACCAAACCACGTCGCTGCATTCGTTCCTTGCAATTCAAAAAGTTGTACAAATTGAGCTGCTGCCTGGTTGGCTTGAAACATATTACCGCCGCCAAAAGAACCTCCAATTACAAAGATTGTAAATACAACGGCAAGAACTTTACCCAATCCTTTTTTAAGGTAATACATAAGACCACCGTAAACTGTACCGTCTGAACCTACATCTCTATATTTTACACCCAGTGTACATTCTGCAAATTTTGAAGCCATCCCCAAAAATCCTGCAACAATCATCCAAAATGTAGCTCCTGGACCACCAATAGACAAGGCAACTGCAACACCCGCAATATTACCTAAACCTACAGTTGCTGAAAGCGCAGCAGTTAGCGCCTGAAAGTGCGAAACTTCGCCTTCCGCACTATCGTCACGAATGGTTTCTATTAAGTTTTCTATATTCGTTTGCAGTAACATCGCCATATAGCGTATCTGCACCGTGTTTTTCAATATCTTCATATTTACCACGTACAACACGAAAAGCAGTTACAAAGCCAGTGATATTTATTAATTTAAAATAAATAGTAAAGTAAAGTGCTCCACCAACCAGAACTATTAGAACCCAAGGTATTTGAAAACTTCCTGAAAAAGGAATTTTATAGAAAATAAGATCTACAAACCAACCTGTATATTTTTTGAAAACAATATCGACCTGCTCGGACGCTGTTCCCTCTTGTGCGAAAGTAATAATTGGAATTAAAAATGTGATTAGCGAAAGAAGATATTTCTTCATAGTGGATTTTTTAGATGAAATGCTTTTTAAAATAAAACAAAGCAATATCCTTAAAAAAAATTACATTTTCAAAAAAAATAAATAAAATTTGTTAACGCTTTCTTAAACCCCATATTGCTTGTTAAAATCTTCAATTTGCTGGGTCGCACGATCGATAAATTTAAAATCTGGGCTTAATTCACTAGACATTCTCAAAATGCAACCTCTGTTATCTGTGATGAAATTGGGTTGAAGGAATATTTTTTCGATTTTTTTAGTTTAGACTGCAATCAACTTAATCGAATCCTGTTTCTTTTGAAGGGCAACAATTTACGATGAAGAAGTATCAAAAATGTCTAAATCAGGAAAGTTTATAAAATAATAAACACACTACATTGAAACGATGAACAGTAATAAAAGTAAAAAACCACTTCGTTGCTCTTTTGAGAACGTGAAGTGGGTTTTTATAATTATAAATATTTTTTAAACTTCTCTCTCTTCTTTACTTTCTTTATGGATAGTAGCATTCATTTTATCTATTTTAATAGCATTTAGATATTTTTTTAATTCTATTTTCACTTTAGGCGAAAGCAATACCAAACCAATAATGTTTGGAAATACCATAGCAAAAATCATTGCATCGGAAAAACCGATTACAGCGCCTAAACTTGAAGAGGCTCCAACAACCAAAAATATTAAAAATAATACTTTATATGTTACATCGGAAACCTTTCCTTTTCCAAAAAGAAACTTCCATGATTGCAATCCGTAATAAGACCAAGAAATCATTGTAGAAATGGCAAAAAGAATAACGGCTATAGTAAGTACAATTGAAAAGTGAGGAATAGCAGAGTCGAATGCTACCGAAGTTAAATCTACGCCATTAATTGGCTGGTTGGTGGCATTAAGCATTACGTTACTTGCAGAATCAAGATTTCCGTACGTAAATAAATTGTGTTTGGCATTGGTAATTACAATTACAATTGCAGTCATTGTACATATAATAACAGTATCAACAAAAGGCCCTAACAAAGCTGTTAGTCCTTCACTCGCTGGATATCGAGTTTTAACTGCTGAGTGAGCAATGGCAGCAGAACCTACCCCAGCTTCATTGGAAAATGCTGCACGTTGAAACCCTACTATCAATACTCCAATTACACCACCAAAAGCAGCATTCGGGTTTATTGCTCCATCCCATATTTGATGGGCTGCATAAGGAATCATGTCATAATTTATTCCTAAAATTATCATTCCCGCACCAACGTAAATAATCGCCATGAAAGGAACAACTTTTTCTGTAACTGACCCAATTCTTTTAATTCCACCTATAATTACAAGACCTACTACAACAGCCATAACCAGACCTACATAGAGCCCAGCATTTGGACCGTTCCAATCCATTAATTGCGTTAACTGTGCAGCTGCTTGATTGGATTGAAACATGTTCCCCCCTCCAAAAGATCCACCAATACACATAATAGCAAAAAAGATGGCTAATATTTTACCAAATCCAGGCATTCCCATTTCTTTAAGACCGCTTGAAAGGTAATACATAGGCCCACCATAGGTTTTTCCATCTGCGTCTACTTCTCTATATTTTACACCTAATGTACATTCCACAAACTTTGAGGCCATTCCTAAAAGTCCCGCTACAATCATCCATATTGTTGCTCCTGGGCCACCAATAGCGATAGCAACCGCAACACCAGCAATGTTTCCCAATCCTACGGTTGCAGACAATGAAGCCGTTAAAGCCTGAAAGTGTGAAACCTCTCCTTGAACTTCGCCTGTTAAGTGAATTGTATCGTGAATTTCACCATCCTTTACCTCAATTTCTTGATCGGCAGGAACATGATGATCCAATTTATCATATTTTCCAGCGGCTGTTTTTATACAAATTTTTATGTATCTAAAATTAACCCCATTGAAATACAGTGTAAAAAAGAGTGCTCCCAGTAATAATAATATAATTACAATTGGCATCTCTTTTCCCGCTATTGTTACGGGGTAAAAGATTATATCTACAATTGGTGTTGTGTATTTTGCAAAAACATCATCGATTTTTTCACCAAGACTTTTTTGTTCTTGGGCGAAAGTAAAAATTGGAATAAGAAATGTGATTAACGAAAAAAGATATTTCTTCATAATAGATTTTTAAGATTTTGCGCTTTAAAAGCTAAAAAAAGCAAGATGCCAATTTTTTTTACAATATCAGACAATAAACTACAAATTTGTTAACGAATTCTTAAACTCCATATTGTTTTTTAAGACTTTCAATCTGGTTTGGACGGCCAATAAGTATTAATTTTGAGTTTTTTTGAAGTATTAAAGACGGCTCTGGGTTTACGATATATTCACCCGAAGGACTTTTGTAACCAATGATTGAACAACCTGTTTTTTTACGAACGTCCAGATCGTGGATGGCTTGTTCATTTCCGTTTGGGCACATTTTTTCAAAAGGAATTTGCTCTACGTTTATGCTGTCTTCCAATCCCGAAACAGTTAAATTGTCTAAAAACTCAACCAAATCTGGAACAACAACCAGTGAAGCCATATGGTCGCCGCCTATTTTATCGGGCATAATAACGTTATCTGCCCCTGCAAGTTTTAGTTTTTTATAGCTTGTTTCCTCACTTGCGCGACTTATAATTTTTAGATTTTTATTCATCTGTCGAGCCGAAAGCACCATAAAAAGATTATCGGCATCGCTTGGTGTTGCGCAAATTAATGTGGACGCTTTTTCAATTCCGGCTTTTAGTAAAATTTCATCTTCAATAGCATCACCAAAAACAAAAAGCATATTTTCATCAGAAAAACGATCAATAATTTCTTCATCTCTTTCAATTACAACAAAGGGTTTATTATAGGCCAAAAGCTTTTGAGCTGCTTGTTTTCCGTTTCTTCCGAAGCCACAAACGATGATGTGGTTTTGCATAGATTCTAATTTTTTTTGCACTTTTTTCTCTCTTAAATTACCAAGGTTTTTGCTTAAAAGATATTCCGTTATCATCGAAATGGCGTAACCAACGATAAAGATACTTGAAATGATTAGAAGTGAAACAAATATTTTTTCTGAAGGACTTAATGGTTTTAAAACCCCATAACCCACTGTAGTTATAGTGATTACAGTCATGTAAAAAGAATCTATCCAAGTATATTCAGAAAAAAAACGAAAACCGAAAATACCTGTTAAAAATACCGTTAGGAGCAGTAACAGGGCAATCGTTATTTTTGAATTGAGCAAGCTTCTCATAAATCGAAAACAGATGTTCGTTTAGTATTTACAAGATCTTTCAATTTCAGTAAAAACGCCATGGTAAGGTAAAGCGCAAAACCAACGCCAAAGGTTGCAAAGGATACATAAATAAAGAAAAGCCGAACGCTTTTGGCGCGCATACCCAATCTATCTGCAAAACGAGAAGATACGTAAAACCCTCGTTTCTCAAGGTAATGGCGTAAAGAGTATACGGCTTGTAGCATAGGTGCAAATTACATTTTTTAGCTGTAAAATAGTTTAATTTAAGAAGGAATAATAAATTTTAAAATAGACTATACAAAGCTAATTTTGCCCAGAACCAATTAAAGAATTGCCAACGGCGCACTGCAAACACTTGCTTTTATCGCAATATTCATTTTTAAGCTGAAGCAACGCCTGACTTTGATAAGCGTTTTTTGAAACAGTTGTCAAAGAATTGAATTTCTTCACAATCGTATTTTCTTCGGAAGAAATTTCTGAAGCCAGTTTTAATAATTTTTCTGAATCATCTTTGCCTTGCTGCCTTGCGTAACAGAATTTTAAAGGAATTATAGTATTAATTACCAATAAATCTACGAAGCTTTTAGTGATGCGCTTTTTTCGTGTTGCTGAACTTGTACCGAAATTATAATGCGAATCCCAATAATTACTAGCGCAAACATTGAAAAGAGCGTAATAATCTTGAATTTTTTCGGCAGTCATAATTTGCGAAAATAAATTAGTGTTTTGAAAATAGAGCATAGCAAACTGCGACAAACGCACAGTAGGAAAGTTAGGTGGGCGCAAGCGAAAGTACTTTGGAAGTATTACCGTTTCATTTTGCAGGTTGAATTTATGTTTTAAATATACATATTTGGTTTTAAGCGTTTCAAAATAGAAATCTTCCTTTTCTTCTTCCAACAGTCCGGCCTGACCCAATAATAATGCTTCCAAATCTTCAGGTTCTTGACTGCTTTTTTTAATTACTGAAAAATCTACGGATTTTGCAATGCTGAAAAAAGATTCTCCATTTACTTTAAGACCGAAGTTTTTGCAAAGCATTCTAAAAAGTAAGCTTTCCCAATGGTTTTGGGTGTCTTTCAATTCTTTCAAGAGTATTTCTTCTTTCTTTTCAAGTCTTTCAAAATAGAGTCTTTCCAGCCAGTTTTCTAGTATAAACAGATCAATATTTTTAAAATCGTTTTCGCAATTAATCCATTTTTTTTCTTTTGAAAATAATTTTTGGTATTGTGCTAAAGTACTTTTAGGTATGTGTTTTTTTATTTCAAAAGTTGGTATTTCTGAACCATCTTTTCTAAAAACAAAAACATCGTGCTCCCAGACCACGTGCAAGATTACACTATCATAAGCAGCATCTGTTTCGTGACCGTGTGCGTACCAATCTGAACATTTTATATGAATTTCAACATTACCAGCCCACAGCTGACTATCAATTTCAATTTGGGCATTAAAGAAATCGGGGCCCGAATTACAATTATGACTCCCTTGGGTTATTATGTGAAGTTTTTCTTGGTTTGTAGTATAAAAATGAAGCGTTTCTAACTTTTGAAATTTCCAAACGTAGTGCAGAAAATCTTCGTTCATTTTTAAAATATTTTAAATGTATACTATTAAAGCTGAAGTAAATATAAGAAAATATTATTGAGTAATTGTTTCTTATTTCTCCACCCTATCTTGTCTGTCTGCTTGCTTTTCAACTTTTTCTGTAACAGTATCTACAAATAGAATTCGGTTCCATTTATAAAGCCTTCGCATAAGTACAACATAGCGAATAATACCAACGGTTAAAAAAATTACACAGACACCAAGTGCTACATAACCTAACCACTTTATGCTTTCAAAATCTTTTAATTGTAGAATTCCTATTCCACCAATTAGTAGATAAAGTGAAGAACGAATGTATGACAAGAGCGTACGCTCGTTGGCCAATTTTGTACGCTCCAATGCTAAAATTTCATTAGTATTGGAAGGTACTGGTTTGGTGCGAAGAAAACGGAAAAGTTTACTGTCTTGGTTTTTCATAGTGTTTTAAAATACGAAATAATTTTATAAAAATTTTCGCCACGAATTCACTAATGCTTAAATAAGTGTTTCTAATATACTACTTGATAAAAATCACCACTAATTTACGAATATAAATTTATGGTGTTGTGCTACTTACTTCGAATTTTTTTTAAACTTATTCTTCAATAAAACCTTGTTGCTCCATCCATTCATCATTATACATTTTACCTACGTATCTGCTTCCGTGATCGTGAAAAAGGATTACCACAACATCATCTTTAGTAAATTTATCTTTTAGCTGAAGCAAACCTTTTATAGCCGCTCCAGCTGAATTTCCAAGGAAAAAACCTTCCATTTTCGCTAGTTTTTGGGTGTAGATTGCAGCATCTTTATCGGTTACTTTTTCGAAACCGTCTATTACATCAAAGTCTACGTTTTTGGGAAGAATATCTTCGCCGATACCTTCGGTAATATATGGATAGATTTCGTTTTCGTCAAAAATTCCCGTTTCATGGTATTTTTTGAAAACGCTTCCGTAGGTATCAATTCCCCAGATTTTTATGTTCGGATTTTTTTCTTTTAAATATTTACCAACGCCGCTAATTGTTCCGCCAGTGCCCACACCTACTATAAAATGTGTTACTTTTCCATCAGTTTGTTTCCAAATTTCAGGGCCTGTGCTTTCGTAATGTGCTTTTGCGTTGCTGGGATTGTCGTATTGGTTTACGTACCAACTGTTTGGCGTTTCCTGCGCCAATCTTTTTGAAGTTGAATAATAACTGCGTGGATCATCTGGTGCTACATCTGTTGGGCAAACTATTACTTCACTCCCAACAGCTCTAAGGATATCTACTTTTTCTTTGCTTTGCTTGTCGCTAATTACGCAAACCATTTTATAGCCTTTTACGATAGCTGCAAGCGCTAAACCCATTCCTGTATTTCCAGAGGTTCCTTCTATAATTGTTCCACCAGGTTTTAGGTTTCCATTTACTTCGGCATCTTCAATCATTTTTACGGCCATTCGGTCTTTTGTCGAATTTCCTGGGTTAAAGGTTTCGTATTTGGCAAGTACCAAAGCGGGAATATCCCCAATTATTTTATTAATTTTCACCATTGGCGTGTTGCCGATGGTTCCTAATATATTTTCTGCGTATTCCATAGATTTTTTTGAAGCGGCAAAGGTACAAAAGTGAATTGTTTTAGATTGCTTCGTGACTTGCAATGTTATTCAAACCTTATCGCCCGAACAGGAGAAATCTTAGCTATAATAAAAGAAGGAATCAAAAGCATTAAAAGACAGAGTAGAAATGTGCCCGCATTCAAGATTAAAATATAGTCTAAACTTAAATAAACAGGAGCTTCATTTACATAATAAGTATTTGGGTTTAATTTGAAGACTTTACCGTATTTCTGAATTAACAGTAAACCAATACCAATCACATTTCCCCAAAAAAGACCTACGCCAATTAAGTACATTGCGTTGTACAAAAACACTTTCCGAACGCTCCAGTTGCTGCTGCCCAAGGCTTTCAGGATTCCTATCATTTGAGTACGCTCTAAAATGAGTACCAAAAGCGCAGTAATCATATTGATACCAGCGACCAAAATCATAATTCCAATTATCATTATAATATTGAAATCAAACAAATCCAACCATTCAAAAATGGAGGCATATTTTTGGCGGATGGTTTGGGTGTCTAATGTGCTGCTTGTTTCGTCGTAAACTTCAGCACCTATTGAAATTATTTCATCAAAATCATTCACGAAAACTTCAAAGGCGCCTATTTGGTCAGTTTCCCATTTGTTCAAACGTTGAATGTGGCGAATGTCTGTAATTATAAATTGCTCATCAAACTGCTGAAAACCGCTATTGTAAATACCTACAATATCAAAACCACGACTTCGCGGAGTTTTGGAAACCTCATCATTTAAAAAGAAAGTAGTTACTTTATCACCTAACTTCAAATGAAGACGATTCGCTAAATATTCTGAAATTAAGATGTCTTCATTCAAATCTCCTTTAAAATCGGGCAAGGCACCTTCCGTTAAATAATCCTTGAAATATTCCCAATTATAATCATCGCCAACACCTTTTACTACTACGCCTTCAAAATCGGTTTCAGTACGGATTACACCACCCTTGGAAGCTGCAACCTGAACGTGTTTTATGCCTTCAATATTTTTAAAAGTAGGATAGAAATCCTGATTTTTTGAAATAGGATTCTGCGAATCGTTGGAGAAATTGGTGTCAAAATTCGTAATAATTATGTCACCATTAAAAGCTGAAACCTTTTCACGAATTTTTTCTTGAAGTCCAACGCCCGTTGCTATTGAAACAAGCATCATAATTATACCAAGCGCAATTGCAGTAATTGCAATTTTTATAATCGGTGCCGAAATACTACTTTTATAGTCCTTGGAAGCAATGATGCGCCGAGCGATGAAAAATTCGAAATTCACTACGATTTTATGGGCTTAACTTTTTTCAAAAATACAGTTTTATTGGTTGCTTTAGTTACTTTTTCTTGTGGAAATTCTGTTGAGAAGAAAGAGGAAAGAGGAAAGAATAAAGAGAAACAGAAGACAGAACTCAAGACTCAAGACGGCGAAATTATTGTTGGTGCTGAGCAGTTTCGTCTTTACTCTGAACTTTTGAAAGGTAAAAATGTAGGCTTAGTTGCGAATCAAACTTCTTTTTTGGATAATGAGAACCAGCATCTTGTAGATTTTTTGATTTCAAAAAATATTTCGATAAAAGTGGTTTTTTCTCCAGAGCACGGCTTCAGAGGTAAGGCAGATGCTGGTGAACACGTTAAAGATGGGATTGATACTAAAACCGGCGTTCCGCTTATTTCTCTTTACGGCGACAATAAAAAACCGAAGCTGGAACAGTTGAAAGAAGCAAAAAAAATAGAAGAAGATATTAATAAAGGGGTTTCCGCAATTGATATCATGGTTTTTGATTTACAAGATGTGGGTGTCCGCTTTTACACCTATATAGCCACACTTCACTATGTAATGGAAGCCTGTGCCGAAGCGGGAATTCCTGTAATTGTTTTAGATAGGCCAAACCCAAACGGACATTATATTGACGGTCCAATTATGGAACCCGAAAACCAAAGTTTTGTGGGAATGAACCCTGTGCCTGTTGTTCATGGAATGACGATTGGGGAATACGCACAAATGCTTAATGGTGAAGGTTGGTTGAAGAATAAAGTGAAATGTGAGCTGACGGTTATTAAAATGAAAAACTACAATCATCAAAAAGAATATTCCTTACCTATAAAACCATCACCTAATTTACCTAACGATCAAGCTATAAACCTCTACCCCAGCCTCTGTTTTTTTGAAGGAACATTTATAAGTGCTGGCCGCGGAACCGAAATGCAATTTCAGGTTTTTGGCGCGCCGAGTTTACCTACTTCACAATATACTTTTGATTATACGCCACAATCCAACGAAGGTGCTAAAAGCCCAAAATTCAAAGGGCAACTTTGCCACGGAAAAGATCTGCGGAAAGAGCCGCGTTTAAACAAAATAAACTTGGAATGGTTTATAAATGCTTATAATGCCAATGGGAAAAAGAAAGATTTTTTCAATTCATTTTTTGTTAAACTTGCCGGAACGAAAAAGTTGCAACAACAGATTGAACAAGGACTGTCTGCGGAAGAAATTCGGGATTCTTGGAAAGATGGGCTTGCTGAGTTTCAGAAAATTCGGGAGAAGTATTTGCTTTATGATTAAGACCGTTTCGGCTCCGCTCAACGCCCGATGGCTGAGCGGAGCCGAAGCCACTCTATCGCGGCAAAAGTTTTTTCATCTCTTCCACAATATTAAAAGCTGCTGGACAAATAGCAATATTCTTCATCGTTAGATTTGAAATCTGCTGAAATTTCTTTCGGTCTGTGTGTGGAAACTCGCGACAGGCTTTTGGGCGTACATCATAAATACGGCAATAATTATTAGCTCCTAAAAATGTACAAGGAACACCTTGTAGCACGTAATCTTTATCTTCATCAATCCGTAGGTAAGTTTCAATAAACTGCTGTGGTTTCATTCGAAAATGCTTGGAAATGCGTTCCACATCTTTATCCGTAAAAAGCGGTCCCGTGGTTTTACAGCAATTGGCACAGCTTAAGCAGTCTGTTCTTTTAAACTCTTCATCGTGCAAATCCTGCATCAAACTATCCAAATGCTTGGGTGGCTTTTTTTTCAGCTTTGCGAAAAATTTTTTGTTTTCGGCTTCGGCTTCTTTTGCTTTTTGTGGAAGTTGTTTCAGAATTTCTTCCATTACTCTGCTTCATAAACTATTTCGCCATTGATGAATGTTGCAAGAACTTTTGTATTTGGAAGTTCTTTTTCATCAACCGTCATTATATCTTTATCTAGCACCGTGAAATCTGCAAATTTTCCTACTTCTATACTTCCTTTTTCATTTTCTTCGAAATTGAAGAAAGCTGCCCAGATTGTCATTCCTTTCAAAGCTTCTTCACGAGTTAAAGCATCTTTCATTTGAAAACCGTTTTCAAGATAATTCTTTAAATCTTTACGGGCAACGGCAGCGTAAAACGTGTACATCGGGTTAACATGTTCTACTGGAAAATCAGTTCCTAGTGCAATTATTCCAGCTTTGTCTAATAAAGTTTTGTATGCGTAAGCTCCTTTTATACGTTCTGCTCCTACCCTATCTTCAGCCCAATACATATCGCTAGTTGCGTGGGTTGGCTGTACCGAAGGAAGAATATTGTTATTATCATTAAAATAATCGAAATCTTGCGCGGAGATTATCTGCGCATGTTCCACGCGCCAGCGTCTGTCAGTTTTATCTTCCAATGCTTTTGTGTAAGCTCGTAAAACTGCAATATTTGCAGAATCGCCAATGGCGTGGGTATTCATTTGAAACTCGGTAGCTGCAATTTTCTCAGCTAAATAATTTAAACTATCAACAGTTGTAATCATCGCCCCGAAATGTTGTGGCATATCGCTATAAGCCTCTCGCATTGCAGCACCTCGAGAACCTAGCGCTCCATCGGAATATACTTTAAAGGAACGCACGTTTAGCCTATCAGTTTTGTAAATTCCTTTATTTAGATAATAATCGCGGTTTTCGGGACTGTTGCTAACCATAGCATACATTCTAAGTTTAAACTTTTCTTCTTTTTGAAGAGCATCAATTAGCTCAATAATATTTCTGTTTAAACCTGCGTCATCAACTGTAGTTAAACCGTATTGTAATGCAATTTTTTCAGCATCTAAAAGTGCTTCGGTTGAAACTTCAGTAGTGATTTCAGGGAAGGTTTTATCGATAAGATCCATTGGTGCGTCGATGATAATTCCTGTTGGCTCGCCATTTTCTAAAACTATTTCGCCACCTGCAACTTTTGTTTTTGAAGTAATACCTGCAAGTTCCAAAGCTTTAGAATTTACCAAATAAGCGTGACCATCAATCCTTTGCAGTGCAATCGGAGTATCTGGAAATAGAGAATCCAACTTCTTTTTAGTAGGAAAATTTTTATCGTCCCAATCGTTTTGGTCCCAACCTCTACCTATTATATAAGACGTATTTTTTTCTTCCTGAAAAGCAACTACTTTACCCAAGATTTCATCAAAACTTGTGATTCCTACCAAATCAACATTCTGTAATCCAAGACCTAAGCCGTATAAATGTGCGTGGGCGTCAATTAAACCTGGAACTACTGTATTTCCCTTTGTATCATAAGTTTCTTTAATATTATATTTTAATTCAAGCTCTGGTTTTAAGCCTATTTCTAGGATTTTTCCATCCTTTACAACAAGTGCATTTGCTGTACTGAAGTCTTTATCAACCGTATAAATTGTGGCGTTTTTTATTAATAAATCTGCTGATAACTTATTTGGGGCGCAGGAAGCTATTGATATTGCTAGTAGAAGAAAGAATAATTTTTTCATAATTGGTTTATTGAAGTGTAAAAATAGAAAACATCCGCCAAAGACGGATGTTTTCATAAATTATATTTGTTTTTGAAGTTACCAATCAAACTTATAAGTAACTCCAGCCAGTCCTTGAATTCCTTGAACTGGATAGTCCATCCATTTTTCATAATTATCGCTAAAAAGATTACTTCCTTTTACAAAAACTGAAAGTCTATCGGTAAATCTGTAACCAAAGCTTAAATTTACATCTACGTAACCATCCAACGTAACTTCTTGATCTATAGAATTTACTAAAGGATTATCATTATAAATAAAATCTTTTCGCTCGCCTACATAAAACAGAGAAGCAATTCCGTACAGTTTTTCTGTAATGTTGAAGTTTGAAAATACTGAAGCCTTTAAATCTGGTAGGTTCCATGCTTCATTTTGCATGTCTGTATTATAGTTATAGTAGTTTGCGTTAATTCCCAATGTGAATTTATCAGAAACCTCAACTTTTAATTCTCCGAAAAAAGCAAGTGTATTCACATCGTCATAAACCAGATTGAAGGAATTTCCAAATTGGTATCCTTCCAAACCTGGAGCTAAAAGATTTACTCCATTAGCCTGAAAAAGCGCTCTGTTTTCATCTTTTCCATAAGAAGCTCTTACGTTATAGGCCACAGAATTGGACAGTTTTCCTTTAACACCAGCAAAACCTTCATACAATTTTTTGGTCGGCGCGATATTTAAAGTAGGCGAAACAAAAGGATTTTCTTCCTTGAAATTATAGTAAGTGTTTTGCTGAAGACCGCCTTCTGCACCACCATAAACAATAACCGTTTCATCTAATAAACGGTAAGAAGCATTCAACCTTGGATATAACGAAAAATTGGTATTGCTATTCTCAGAATCTAAACTAACATACGCTGCAACACCCAATGAAACCGAAAGATCATCATTTACAAAAGTGATGGACGGCGCTAAGCCTGCGTTTAAATAACTGTATTTAATATCTGAAGTGTTTGTGTAATCTTTGTCAAAACTTCCACTTAAATAATCAATATCGCTATCTACTTTCAACGTCAAATTTTCCAACGGAAACGAAAACTCAGGCTTCAATGAAACATTAAATTCCGAAGAAGAAAAAGCATCTGTTAAATAACGAATATTTACTGCAGCTCTTTCAAAATAGGAATCTTCCATAGCAATACTTCCGCCAGCGTAACCGCTGATGTACGTTTGTTGTGGATCAATTTGCACATTTGGTTCTTGTGTGTAAACTACCTCTGGCACTCCATACCAATTGTAAAGTTGGTGCTCTACGCCTGCGTCAAGCCTGTAAGTTGCATCTTTTAGTCTGCTGGTATAATTAGCATCAAGACTTGTATCGTAATATTTATTATCCAGTTTTACATCTTTAATATCGCCTTGTGAAGAATTATGGCGAAAGAAAAAACCAACATTATCGGTACGGCTTATTTCAAAATTGCTATACAATTCTCCTAAAATCGATGTATAATTTCCGAAACCTAATGTTGCGTAGTTATCGTATAATTTAATAGGTTTTGTTTTTTCAACATTTGTAGCTTTTCCTTTTGCAGGCGTAAAAGTTGAAGCTACTGGAACAGAGAAAATGCTATATTTAACATCCCTCTTTACAGTTGAAACAGAATCGTTAATCGAAGGAGTTTCCTTTACTTTGAAGGCATCGGAAATTGTGGGAGTGTATGGTTTTACAATATTTACCACTTCAGTATCCAATTCTTTTTCTTGTGAAAAAGCTGATAATTGAAATAAAAAAAATATTGGAATTGAAAATAAAACTATTTGTTTTATGGACATATTTTCAAAATTTATAATGATAGTTTTTGAGTTTTTTGCTGTATTCTTAATTTCCAGTTTCTACTGAGGAATTAGTTTTTGATTCAGCGTTTTTAATTACCGCTAATTCAGCTCTCGCCTCTTCCACCACTTCTGGAAAATCGGTGAAATTTTTGGTTACACTTTCCAAAATGTAGGTTGCTTGATACGCATCTTTCAACGCGTAAAAATTCTTTGCCATTAACACCAAGCCTTTGGCACCGTAAAGTTTGTAACCTGAATAATCTTTCGCCAATATTTGTATAGAAGCATTTGAAGCTTCATAATTTCCTTCTTTATTTTTGAAATAGGCATCATAATAAAGTGCTTCGGCAGCCAGTTGACCAGTTGCAATTTTCTGAACTTCTGCATACGCTATTTTTGCTTTAGCTTCGTTATTGGTTTTCATTGCCGAACGTGCAATTATAACTTGTGCATCACTTTTTATTGAATTATCAATTTTTGAATTCTGAAGTACCTTTTCAGCATAACTTACAGCTTCAGCATATTGTTTTAATTCATACGAAGCCTTCATGCTGTTCGTCTGCGCAAAGATTATGTTCTGTGGAAAATCTGCTTCGACTTCTAATCTCGTTAAATATTTCAACGCATTTTGATAGTCTTTTTTACCTAAATACAATTCTGAGACCCTTGCCAACCCTTGCTCTGTAAATTCGCTTCGTTCGCGATTCACAACATATTCAAAATGTGGAATGGCTTGATCATTTTTTCCGTTAGTGAAATAAATCTGACCTAAATAGAAATGTGCATTCAAGGCGTGTTGACCGCTCGGAAATTGCTTTAAATAATCCTCAAAACGGCTTTGTGCTTGGCTTTGTTTGTTTTCCAAATACGGTTGCTCGGCAGCCAAATAGGTTGCATCATCAAGCTCTGTATCGCCTACTTGCACGTAATCTAATGTTTTTATCCAACGTGCATATTCATCTACATTTCCTTGATCTATATAAATAATTTTTGCTGAAGAAACGGCTTGCAATGCTTCAGGTGTTGATGGAAAATTTTTTGCTACTCTTTTAAAAATGGTTAAAGCATCATTACTCTTTCCTGTATTATCGTAAATCAATGCTTTTTTAAGCAATGCTTTTGAAACAAAACTGCTATTTGGAACATCGCGCACTAATTGGTCATAGGCAGAAATTGCTTCGTTGTTTTTGTTTTGTGAAACGTAAGTGTTTCCTAATTCATACAAAGCATCATCGCGATACACAGATTTTGGATATTTCTTTGCGAACGCAATAAGCTCTTCAATTTTCTTCTCGCTTCTATCTACAAAACCGTAGCTGATTGCTTTTTGAAATTCGGCATAATCATTATCGCCTCCCATTTCATTGGCAGCATTGTAATTTTCCATTGCTGGCCAGTATTGGCTCGTTACAAAATAGCTATCACCCAAACGTAAATAAGCATCTTTTTTACGAACTTTTTCAGCAGCTGAATCACTTACATAGCTTTTGAAGTTAGCAATAGCATCTGTATAATTTTTAAGTTTAAAATGATTGTACCCCAAATTATACTTCAAATTTTTAAGTTCTGAAGTATTTTTTGAGCCTTTCATCTGAGAAAACTTAGTATAGCCCGCTAACGATTTTTCATAATTTGAAAGTTGGTAATCGCTTTCGGATTTCCAATAAGTAGCTCGCGCTGTGAAATTTGAATCTTGCGGTTCTTTCAAACTTTTATCGAAAAATGTAATTGCTTCACTGTAATTTCCTTCATTATAAACCTCAACACCTCTATAAAAAGCTACTTTTTGATACGCTGTTTGGTCTGCAAAATTTTTGTTATTTTCCAACAAATCCATCACTTCTTTGTAATTTTTTGAAGTGATGTAACTGTCAATCAACAATTTTTTAAGCTCGTCTATATTGGCGTTTTTGGGGTATTCTTCAATAAAAGAAAGCAAAACTTGTGGTGTGCTTTTGTAGCTGTTTCCAATTTCATAACTAAGTTTCGCGTAGTTATAATATGCGTCTTCTTGTATTTCAAGACTATAATCCATTTCTGAAGCATTTTTAAAAGCGTTCAACGCTTGCTGCTTTTTGTTTAACTTTAAATAGCTCTCCGCTAAATGATAATATGCATTTTGAGAAACAGCGTTTTTCCCATCCACAATTTTATTAAACTCGCCAACGGCGCTTTCAAAATTACCTTGCATATAATATGCATACCCTAACTGATCGTAATCTGTGTTGTTCCATTTACCACGAGTTCCTTTATATTCCTTTAAATAAGGAACAGCTTCTGCATATTTACCAAGGTTAAAATAGCTTTCGCCAATAATTTTTGAAAGCTGGCTTTTTTCAGCAGGACTGGATTTATCGAATTGCTCCTTACCTATTTCTATAGCCTTTTCAAACTTGCCAAGTTTAAAATTCATATCAGCTTGGTAATAACTAAGATCTTCCGAATAGCGCTCTTCGCCTTTTACTTCCTCAAAATTTTTGTTGGCTTCTTCGTAATCATCACCTTCATAGGCTATAAAACCCAAATAATACTTAGCCTGAGAACCATATTTTTCAGAAGTAGAAATCTGTTTAAAATAGCCTTTGGCATCATCATAGCGTTTCACCTTAAAATAAACGTAACCATTATTAAAATTGAAGCTCTCTTGCTCGCTTCGGCTTAAGCTGCCTTGGTCAATTTTATCATACCATTTCTGGGCGTGAGAATATTTTCCGTTTTCAAAATAGTAGTTGGCAACGTCTATGTAAGCTGAATTTCGCTTTAAACTCGCTGGATATTTTTCTACAAAAGCTTCCATTAATTGGTCAGCATTTTGTTGGTTTAAACGTACCGCAGCATTCGCAATGTAATAAGCACAGTCGCTTTGCACGGTTTCGTCATTGCTGCTGTTCTTTATTTTGTCGAAAAGACTTTGCGCAGCCAGATATTGACCATTATTATAAAGTTCTAACGCTTGGTTAAACTCAGCAAATTGGTTAGTAAATGCTGCTGTTTGTTGCGAAAATAATGAAAATGAGATCGATAGAAAAAGTGAAAAGACAAGAAAATTCTTAATCATTATATACAGTTTTTAAAAGCGTAAAGATATTTAAGTTTAAATGTAACTTTTTGCGATACTGTATTTTTTAAGGATTAATTAACGAATGGTTTTCTAGGTAAATTTTCTTTAAAAGATAACGTTTCAAAAGCTGGATAAGTATATACTTTTCAACAGAATATAACATTCGTTGAAACACTTCCAAAAAATATTGTAATTTTAAAATTTCATATTCGTTAAACTTGTCACTATGAAGGAGTTATTAATTTATGCATTTGTTATATTCTCAATTTCAGCTTCTGCACAGCGTAATCCTTTTAAAAATCTTTCTGAAAAAAATGGTGAAATTGGAATTGGAACGAATAACCCCGATGAACTCTTAACTGTGAAAGGAAAAATACACACGCAGGAAGTTTTGGTAGATTTGGATGGTGCCATTGCTCCAGATTATGTTTTTGAACACTATTTTGCAGGTTTTTCAGAAGCAATGCCAGCGTATAAATTGATTTCTCTGGAAGAATTAGAAGTGTTTTTAAAAGAAAACAACCATTTACCAAATGTGCCCTCAGCTGAAACCATGCAAGATGAAGGAATTTCACTAAAAGAAATGAATTTACTTCTGCTTCAAAAAATTGAGGAACTTACGCTTTATACGCTTCAACAACAGAAAGAAATTGATGAATTGAAAGCACTTGTAAAAACTTCAAAATAAATATACTCACTACAGATCGGAACCCGAAAAATCGGGTTTAATAATTTGAAAATTAT
>CAZFUX010000027.1:0-17867 GCA_964522085.1 uncultured Aequorivita sp. | reverse complement strand
TTAGTGTAAACAACAATCTTTAACTTATGTAAACCATGTATCTTAACGAACAGTAGTGAAAACCTGAACAACATCCTTTTTATGATTATTGGGAACGCTCAAAAAATCATGATAATCCATTATTCGATTATTGCAAACCGAAGAAACTAATAGTATCTTTACACCCTAAAAAATTTCAGTATATGATAGCCATTACCTTACCAGACGGAAGTGTAAAGCATTTTGATGTAGGAGTTACACCTATGGGTGTAGCCAAAAGTATAAGTGAAGGGTTTGCTCGTAACGTGATTTCGGCATCCTTTAATGACGCAACTATTGAATCTTCTACTCCATTAGTGCAGGACGGAAGCCTTGTACTCTACACATGGAACAATGACGAGGGCAAAAAAGCATTTTGGCATTCTTCTGCACATATACTTGCGCAGGCTTTGGAAGAATTATATTCTGGAATTAAATTAACCATCGGTCCAGCTATTGAAAATGGATTTTATTACGATGTGGATTTTGGAGATGAAGGTATTTCAGAAAAAGATCTTGAAGCCATTGAAAAGAAAATGCTTGAGATAGCTCGTGGAAAGCACAAATTCTCCATACGTGAATCTTCAAAAGCAGATGCTTTAGACTATTATAAGAAGCAAAACAACGAATATAAAGTTGAATTAATTGAAAATCTTGAAGACGGAACCATAACTTTCTGTGATCATTATACTTTTACAGATCTTTGTCGCGGTGGACACATTCCTAATACTGGAATTGTAAAAGCGGTAAAATTGATGAGTATTGCTGGTGCATACTGGCGTGGGGACGAAAAAAACAAACAGCTTATCCGTATCTATGGCGTAAGTTTCCCTAAGCAAAAGGATTTAACTGAATATCTTGAGTTATTAGAACAAGCCAAACAACGTGACCATAGAAAATTAGGAAAAGAGCTTGAACTTTTTACTTTTTCTCAAAAAGTAGGTCAAGGACTTCCTTTATGGTTGCCTAAAGGTGCTGCACTTCGGGAGAGACTTGAAAATTTTCTTAAGAAAGCACAAAAGAAAGCGGGTTACGAAATGGTGATTACACCACATATTGGTCAAAAAGAACTTTATGTTACTTCTGGCCACTATGCAAAATATGGCGCTGATAGCTTTCAGCCTATACATACGCCAAGTGAAGGCGAAGAGTTTTTATTGAAACCTATGAACTGTCCGCACCACTGCGAAATTTACAACAGTAAACCTTGGTCTTACAAAGATTTACCAAAACGTTTTGCTGAATTTGGAACAGTGTACCGTTACGAACAAAGTGGTGAGCTTCACGGTTTAACTCGTGTTCGTGGGTTTACACAAGATGATGCGCATATTTTTTGCACACCAGACCAACTTGATGAAGAGTTTAAAAAAGTAATTGACTTGGTTTTGTATGTTTTTGGATCATTAGGGTTTGAGAACTTCTACACTCAAGTTTCTTTACGCGATCCAGAAAAGCCTGAAAAATATATAGGAAGTCTTGAAAACTGGGAAAAAGCCGAACAAGCTATTATTAGTGCCGCAGAATCTAAGGGCCTTGATTATAAAATTGAATATGGCGAAGCGGCATTTTATGGCCCGAAGCTAGATTTTATGGTGAAAGACGCTTTGGGAAGAAGCTGGCAGCTAGGAACAATTCAAGTAGATTATAATTTGCCTGAACGTTTTGAATTAGAATATAAAGGGAGTGATAATGAAATGCACCGCCCTGTTATGATACACCGTGCTCCCTTTGGAAGTATGGAGCGTTTTGTAGCTATTTTATTAGAGCACACTGGCGGAAATTTTCCGCTCTGGTTAATGCCAGAACAGGTTAGTATATTATCATTAAGTGAAAAATATGAAAAATACGCCGAAAAAGTTTTAGATTTGCTTGAAAATGACGAAATTCGCGCCCTTGTTGATAACAGAAACGAGACAATTGGCAAGAAAATTAGGGAAGCTGAGATGAACAAAATCCCATATATGTTGATTGTTGGTGAACAGGAAGAGAAAGATGGAACAGTTTCTGTACGTAAACACGGGGAAGGTGATATAGGTACAATGACTACCAAAGCCTTTTCAGAATTGATTCAACAAGCAATAAAAGAAGAATCAAAAGAATTTAATGTTTAATTAAAATTAGTTAGCCATAGCAATACGAAGAAAAAGAAGTAGAGGTCCCGCAAGGATAATTAAGGAAGATCAACACAGAATCAATGCAAAGATTCGTGTTGAAGAAGTACGCCTTGTTGGAGACAATGTTGAGATAGGGGTATATCCTTTAAGAAAAGCACGCGATATAGCTGAAGAACAAGAGTTAGATCTTGTTGAAATTTCGCCAAATGCAAACCCACCGGTTTGTAAAGTAATAGACTATAAAAAGTTTGTTTACGAACAGAAAAAGCGCGAAAAGGTTTTAAAAGCCAAAGCAACCAAAGTTACCATTAAGGAAATTAGGTTTGGTCCAAATACCGACGATCACGATTACGATTTTAAAAAGAAACACGGCGAAAAGTTTTTACAGGAAGGCTCTAAATTGAAAGCTTATGTTTTCTTTAAAGGACGTTCTATCATTTATAAAGACCAAGGTGAAATTTTACTTTTGCGTCTTGCCCGAGATCTTGAAGAATTCGGAAAAGTAGAACAAATGCCTAAACTGGAAGGTAAGCGAATGATTATGTTTATTGCACCTAAAAAGAAGTAGTCAGTGCTTTGACAAGCTCATTAACCTTTGTCCAGTAAATTAGACTAAACATCAGATTCTCTCGGGGATCAGATTTGAAAATAAAGCGAAATAGTAATTAATAAATAGGAAACATGCCGAAACAAAAAACAAAATCTAGTGCTAAGAAGCGTTTTAAGCTTACAGGTACTGGTAAAATTAAAAGAAAGCATGCGTTTAAAAGCCACATCTTAACAAAGAAGAGCAAAAAACGTAAGCTTAAATTAACTCACGACGGTTTGGTACACAAAGCGGACGAGAGTAACGTGAAACAAATGCTTCGAGTGAAGTAATTGTTATCACCGGTTAAAACAATTATTTAAACCCTGGAGTAGCGCAATTAAAGAATTCAGAATTCAGTCCCGAAAGCTATCGCTATCAGAATTGAAGAATCGCCTACTACAAAACACAATTAAAATTATGCCAAGATCAGTAAATTCAGTTGCGAAGAGAGCCCGCAGAAAAAAGGTTCTTAAACAAGCCAAAGGTTACTTTGGAAGACGTAAAAATGTATGGACAGTTGCAAAAAATGCTGTGGACAAAGCTATGCTTTATTCATACCGCGACCGTCGTGTAAAAAAGAGAAATTTCAGATCCTTATGGATTACCCGTATTAACGCGGGTGCAAGACAGCATGGAATGTCTTATTCACAATTTATGGGAAGTATGAAGAATAGTGGAATCGAGCTTAACCGTAAGGTTTTGGCAGATTTAGCTATGAATCATCCAGAGGCTTTTGCTGCAATCGTAAAACAAGTAAAATAAGACACTAACAATATTATTTCGCCTAAAGACCGCCTCAACAATGAGACGGTCTTTTTTTATATAATAACTTTGCCTCGGAATGATTATCTTAGCTAAAAGCTTTTGAATGAATTTTTTTACTAAAATCAGTACTTTACTATTTATATTCATCTTTACGGAAGGATTCTCGCAGTTTAAAACTGTTTATGATGATAGTGATGGCTCTACCGTATATATTCCTTTAGGTAAAATTTCGTTTGCTGACGAAATAATTTCATTCAAATTAGGAACTCCTAGACCTTTCAAAAAATTTAGAGATAGCTCTCAAGCACTTCACGAACCTAATTATAAAAGATATGAAGATCCTGATTTTGTATCCTCGGGCTGTGGCGGTGAAATTGTTTTGAAGTTTACAAACAACGGTTTCATGAACTTAAAGGGAGATGATCTTTACATTTTTGAAGTTGGTCCCTCCAAAGAACCTTCACTAATAGAAATATCTACAGACGGTGAATATTGGATTTTTGCAGGAGAAACCCAAGGAGGTAAGTCTAGCATAGATTTAGAAAAAGCAGATGTTGATGATAAAACTATATTTCATTATATAAAGATAACTGACCTTAGATCTGTATGCCATAGCAAAACCGCTGGTGTAGATATTGATGCCGTAGCCGCAATAAATAGTGTGATTAAGTTAGATATAGCTGCAGATGTACTTTTTGATGTTGCTCAATTCAATCTAAAAGAAACAGCAACGAAAACATTAGACTCTGTTGCTTCTATTTTAAAGCAAGTTCCTAAAGCCACTATTTTAATTGAAGGCCATACGGATAGTGATGGTGATGACACCTCTAATGTAACCTTATCAAATAACAGATGTAATTCTGTTATGAACCGTTTACAAGAAGCTACTGAAGATAGCAAACGTTTCAATTTTGAAATTAAAGCGTATGGGGAAAGCAAGCCAAGAGTACCTAACACCAATAAAGCTAATAAACAATTAAACCGAAGGGTGGAAATTATTGTTTTACCGCCACAGGATTATTATGACGGTTTGAAAAACAATTAGGTTTTCTGCTTCTTCTTTTTAGCCGCAGGAAACAAAACGTTGTTCAAAATAAGTCGATAGCCAGGCGAATTAGGATGTAATGCCAATTCTGTTTTGGCATCCCCTACTCTATGTTGGTAATCTTCTGGGTCATGACCACCATAGAAAGTGAAGAAACCTTTCCCTTTTATTCCGTGAATGTAACGCGCTTCGCCATTCGTTTTATTTTCGCCCATTACAAGTACATTGCTTTTCACTAATTCACTATCAAAAGAAGTGGTTTGGCCCATAAAACCTTTTACTAAGGCTGTATGATTTTGACAAAGCATTGTAGGGATTGGGTCCCACTTAGCAGAATAATCCATTAAGGTGAAATAATCACTTTCCTTTGCAATCTTACGTCGCTGTGTCATATCTATACTTGAGAACTCATAGACCATCGGGCTTCGTTCTAAAACATAATCTTTAAAAGCGAAGGTTTTGTTATAATCTACTTTACTTTGATAACCGGGTTCACTTGGGTCACCGTCAAACATGGGTTCGCAAATATCTACTCCTTCAGCAGAAAGGGCAATATCAAAACTATCGGTTGCGCTACACATTGCAAACATAAAACCCCCACCAATTACATAGTCTCGGATTTTTTTAGCAACGTCCAGTTTTTCTTCGGAAACCTTATTGTAGCCTAATTTTGTCGCTAGTGCTTCAGCCTTTTTCTTTTCTTCAATATACCAAGGTGCAGAACGATAGGCACGGTAAAATTTACCGTATTGACCCGTAAAATCTTCGTGATGCAAGTGAAGCCAGTCATAAAGTATCAATTGGTCTCCCAATACTTCTTCATCGTAAATTGTTTTATAAGGAATTTCAGCATACGTTAAAACCATTGTTACAGCATCGTCCCAAGGAAGATTTCCTTTTGGAGAATAGACTGCTATTTTTGGTGCCTTTTCAAGTACTACGGCGTCCATATTTACAGATGGACTACTTATTTCGGTAAGGATTTCCTCGGTTTTACTGTCTGAAATCACTTCAAAAGAAACCCCTCGTATTTGGCATTCTTTTTGAATTTCGACCGAATCTGGCATTAAAAAAGAACCGCCGCGATAGTTAAGCAGCCACTTTACTTTTTGATTTTTTTCTAAAACCCAATACGTAATTCCGTAGGCTTTCAGGTGTTCTTTTTGGCTTTCGGCATCCATCGGTATAAGTATATAGGAAGCTGAAGCTTTTATTGAAAACAGAAATAAAAAAAGAAGTAAAAGATATTTGAACATATTAAAATTTTCGAAACATTGAAAAGACTCGTGCTTTCGCAGGGATAAAGATAACGACAATTTTTAAGCCAAGTTTTAGATTTGAAGAAATATAGTTAGAAACAAGACCTTAAGATTTTACTTCCTTCGGTAAGCACAGCAACAAGGTCAAGGTAAGAAATCTATTAAAAAGGCACATCATTATCCTCTTCCGAAGAAAAATCATCGTTCATTGAGCTTCCGAAAGCTTCATTGGGCGATGGTAAGTTTGCGGTTTTAAACGTGTCGTCATTGGCGGCATCATTCATTCGTGAATGAATTTCTGTAGGAATCTCATAGGACTCAAGGTTTTCAAATTTACCAAGATTACCCACAAATTTAAGGCGTATTTCATCCAAACCACCGTTACGGTGCTTGGCAACTATAAACTCTGCTTGCCCAGCTGTTGGTGTGTGTTCTTCATCATCCCATTCATCAATTTTATAATATTCTGGACGGTAGATGAAAGAAACAATATCTGCATCTTGCTCAATCGCTCCAGATTCACGAAGATCAGAAAGTAATGGACGTTTACTACCACCACGAGTTTCTACTGCTCGCGAAAGTTGAGAAAGTGCTATTACAGGTATATTTAATTCCTTCGCCAATGCTTTTAAGTTTCTTGAAATAGTAGAAATTTCCTGTTCACGGTTTCCTCCTTTTTGGCTTCCACCAGCGGTCATTAATTGCAAATAATCTACAACAATCAGTTTAATACCGTGTTGAGATGAAAGTCTTCTGGCTTTTGCTCGTAAATCAAAAATGGAAAGCGAAGGCGTATCGTCTATAAACAACGGTGCTTTTTCCAGCCCTTTTACTTTTACGTTTAACTGCTCCCACTCGTGCTTTGCTAGATTACCGGTTCGTAATTTTTCAGAACTAAGATGGGTTTCAGATGAAATAAGACGTGTTATAAGCTGAACAGAAGACATCTCCAAAGAGAAAAATGCTACTGGTATGTTATACTCCACAGCCATATTTCTGGCCATTGAGAGTGTTAATGCCGTTTTACCCATACCAGGACGGGCGGCTATAATAATTAAATCACTGGGTTGCCAGCCAGAGGTAAGTTTATCTACTTTAGCAAAACCGGACGGAACGCCAGATAGGCCTTCTTTATTGGCTATTTCTTCAATTCGTTTTTTGGCTTGTATTACAAGGTTCTGTGCAGTTTCCGAAGAACGTTTTATGTTTCCTTGTGTTACTTCATATAATTTAGATTCGGCAGTATCTAATAAATCGAAAACATCTGTACTTTCATTATATGATTCTTCAATTATTTCGTTTGAAATTTTAATCAAACTTCGCTGTATATATTTCTGAAGAATAATACGTGCGTGAAACTCAATATGTGCCGAAGAAGACACTTTTTGGGTTAATTGAATCAAATAAAACTCGCCACCAACCAACTCCATTTTACCCTGCTTCTTTAGCTGCGTTGAAACGGTTAATAAGTCTACGGGCTGGCTGTCTTCGAACAGGTTATGAATGGCTTCAAAAATATGTTGGTGTGCCTGTTTGTAGAAAACTTCAGGATGTAAAATATCAATTACCTCATCCACTCCTCTTTTGTCAATCATCAAAGCTCCAATCACAACTTCTTCTAAATCAATAGCTTGTGGTGGTATTTTACCTTTTTCAAGCGAAATAACTTGCGGGGTACGGGTAGAAAAACTGGTTTGAGGTTTGATTTGTTCCATTAAGCGAATGTAAATAAATTGTAAAGAGGAAGGATTGATTTTTTATGTTGCGATGTTAACCAGTCTTCAACAATTGAACTGTTGATAACTGCAAAATATTGTTGATAACCCGTAAAAAAATCCGAGGCGAACGCCTCGGATTAGTGTTAAGATAAGCTATAGTTCAATTTAACTTTTAAACTCGCCCATTTCTAAATATTTTCCCATCCGTTTTTTAACCAAATCTGATGGGGATAACATTTTTAATGCTTTGTAAGTCTTGTCTATTGCGCTTGCAACCGTTGTAAAGGTTTTTTCACGATTGCTATGTGCTCCGCCTAAAGGCTCCTTAATAATTTCGTCTATTAAGGTTAGTTTTTTCATGTCTTTTGCTGTTAGTTTTAAGGCTTCGGCAGCTTGTTCTTTAAATTCCCAGCTTCGCCATAAAATTGAGGAACAACTTTCTGGAGAGATTACAGAATACCAAGTATTCTCGAGCATCATTACCTTATCTCCTACTCCTATTCCCAATGCGCCCCCGCTGGCTCCTTCACCTATAATTATTACAATAATTGGCACTTTAAGCCTTGTCATTTCAAGTATATTTCTTGCAATGGCTTCCCCTTGTCCTCTTTCTTCTGCTTCAAGGCCAGGGAATGCGCCTGGGGTATCTACAAAGCATACCACGGGTACATTAAATTTTTCAGCAGATTTCATTAAACGCATTGCTTTACGATAACCTTCGGGGTTTGCCATTCCAAAATTTCTGAACTGGCGTGTTTTTGTATTATATCCTTTTTGCTGCCCCACAAACATATAGCTTTGATCACCAATTTTGCCTAGGCCACCAACCATTGCTTTATCGTCTTTAAAACCGCGATCGCCGTGAAGTTCTAAAAAAGAATCACCACAAATGGAGTTAATATAGTCCATTGTATAAGGTCGGTCTGGGTGGCGGGATAATTGTACCCGCTGCCAAGGTGTAAGGTTTTTGTATATTTCCTTCTTGGCATTGTTTAGTTTTTGTTCAATCTGTTTGCAGGTATTGGTAACGTCTATATCGCTTTCTTGGCCAATGAGACAAGCTTTTTCGAATTGTTGCTGCAATTCTTTTATAGGGAGTTCAAAATCAAGATATTCCATAATTTTTTCCTTCGTTTTATAAAGGTTGGTGTACAAAGATAAAATTTTGTTTTAGGTGTTCGTCAATCTTCTTCGTTTTCTTTCTTGTGTAATTTTTATGATTCCGTTTGCAATTACGGTAAGTAATATAATTAAGGCTCCATAATAAAACTGCGGACTCATATTTTCAGAATCGCCCAAAACGATGAGTGCTAAGATTATACCATAAACAGGTTCTAAATTAATGGTAAGCATTACTGTGTATGGGCTTATCCATTTCATAACGTGTATAGATGCAATGAAAGCATACGCTGTACATGCAGATGCCAAAATTACAAGATATATCCAATCGTGGGTAGAAACTTTAAAAAATTCTGAAGTAAACTTTCCAGCAAACGCTAAATAAATACTTATTCCTATTACACCGAACAGTAATTCATAAAATGAAATTGCTGATGCTTTGTGCTTTAAAACAAACTTTCCGTTGATTACTGAAAAAAGTGCGCTTAAAAATGCTGAAATGAGTGCTAATATAATTCCTAAGGTGTTTGAAGAATCTACATCAAATATTACGTAAAGCCCTACAATAACTATTAATCCGAAGAGTACTTCGTATAGTATTATTTTTCTTCCATAAAACAAGGGTTCTAAAAATGAAGCAAAAAATGCTCCGGTGGAAAGGATGGCAAGCGTTATTGAAACATTTGAAGCCTTTATAGCACCAAAAAAAGTAAGCCAGTGTAAAGCAATTATAATTCCAGCTAATGCAAACCCTAATAGTGTTTTTAATGAAAATTTCAGCTTTTCTTTTCTGAATTTCAAAAAAGCAAAAATTAGTACCGTTGCCAAAAGCATCCTGTACCAAACCAGCGGGATGGCTTCTAACGAAATTAATGCTCCCAATACGGCCGTAAAGCCCCAAATGAAAACTATAAAATGAAGATGGAGGTAGTTTAGAAGTTTATCGTTTCGCATTTCTTAAAAGATAAATTGCCAAGATACCGAAAACTACATTTGGAAACCACGTTGCTACTAAAGGAGAGAAATCACTTTGTTCTGCCATGGTACCAAAAATTTTATCAAAGAAAATAAAAACCATACCAATACCAATACCAATTGCTAAGTTTACACCCATTCCTCCACGACGCTTAACAGAAGAAACTGCTACGGCTATTATGGTAAGTATGTATGCCGAAACTGGTAAACTCCATCGTTTGTAACGTACAACTTCATACCTATTAATGTATGAAGAGCCACGTGCCTTTTCTTTCTTAATAAAATCATTAAGTTCGGAAAAATTTAGTGTTTCAGCTATGTAGGTTACAGGGGTTAAGTCTTCCATTGAAAAAGAGAAAACCGTGTCTAATTTGTGTTTGCTTTCAAGTATATCTCCCGTTTCACCTATTTTTCGTTTGTTATAGCCAAAGAGCGAATAAGTGCTGTCTTTTTCATTGAATTTAATCTGTCCAGCCGAAATTTTATACTTCATTTCATTACCTTCAAAATGTTCTAAAGTGAAGTTGCTGCCTATTTTTTCATTCACATTAAAATAACTTACATATATATAATCATTGTCATTAATCTGTGTGAATACATTAGTTTGGTCTCTATCTTGTTTCCCCTTCTTTAAATATTCAAAAGCGAATTCATTAAACCCTTTACTGGCTTTTGGCGCCAAATACATACTGAAAACTAAGGCTGCAATGCAAACAATCGTTGCGCCAATAATGTAGGGTCGAAGAAAACGATAATAGGAAACACCACTACTTAAAAAAGCGACAACTTCTGTATCATTCGCCAATTTTGATGTAAACCAAATAACCGAAAGAAAAAGAAACAGTGGAAAAAGAAGGTTCGCAAAATAAATAGTGAAATTGTAGAGATAAATCATCACCTCCATAAAAGGCACCTCGTTTGAGAGGATTTTGTCAATCTTTTCAGCAAGGTGAACAGTAATGCCAATAGGTATAAACAGCAATAAAAGGAGCGAAAATGTGCCCAAGTACTTTTTAAGTATGTATCTATCCAGTATGCTGAGCATTGTTACAATCTTTGATCTAATTTTTTAACCATGCCGTTTTTCCATTCGGCAAAAGTGCCTGCTAAGATATGTTTTCTGGCTTCGCGAACCAACCAAAGGTAGAAACCAAGATTGTGAATTGTTGCAATCTGTCTTCCCAACATTTCGTTTACGGTGAACAAATGACGAAGATAGGCTTTGCTATATTCAGTATCTACCCACGTTATTCCCATTGGGTCTATTGCCAAAAGATCTGCTTCCCACTTTTTATTTTTAATGTTTATTGTTCCTTCTGAAGTAAAAAGCATTCCATTACGACCGTTTCTGGTTGGCATTACGCAATCGAACATATCAATACCTAGTGCAATGTTTTCTAAAATATTCGCTGGTGTTCCTACACCCATTAAATAGCGTGGTTTTTCCTTTGGAAGAATTGCAGTTACTATTTCTGTCATTTCGTACATCTCTTCAGCAGGTTCACCTACTGAAAGTCCGCCAATGGCGTTACCCTCTGCTCCTACCGAAGCTATATATTCTGCAGATTGTTTTCGTAAATCCTTATAAGTACTTCCTTGAACTATTGGGAAAAAAGTTTGCCCGTAATCATACTTCAATGGTGTTTTCTCCAAATGACTAATACAACGGTCTAACCAACGATGCGTCATATGCATAGACCGTTTTGCATAGTTGTATTCGCAAGGGTATGGCGCACATTCATCAAAAGCCATAATAATATCCGCTCCGATAGTACGTTGAATTTCCATCACATTTTCGGGTGTGAAAAAGTGAAAACTACCATCAATATGACTTTTAAACTTAACGCCTTCCTCTTTAATTTTTCTGTTTGCTGAAAGTGAATACACTTGATAACCACCACTATCTGTCAGAATATTACGATCCCAGTTCATAAATTTATGGAGTCCGCCAGCTTTTTCAAGAACAGGCAATTGTGGGCGTAAGTATAAATGATAGGTATTACCAAGAATTACATCTGGGTTTATATCTTCCTTAAGTTCACGCTGATGCACACCTTTTACAGTACCAAGGGTGCCAACAGGCATAAAGATCGGGGTTTCAATAACACCGTGGTCTGTTGTTATTGTTCCAGCGCGAGCGCTGCTTTGTGTATCTGTGGCTTCTAATTTAAACTGCATTCAGCATTTTTTATTGAGGGGGCAAAGATAAAACTAATGTTTAACGTTTATTGTTTAATGCTTATTGTTTTTAGAGAATACTGGGAGCCAAAAATTCGAACTTTAAATTCTTCGACAACTTTAGACGCTTTAAACTGTTAACAAAACCCACAAATCGTTAATAAGTGCCTGCGTTTCACCTTTGAATGCCCTACTTAATCCCTTACTTTTGAAACTGAAAAATTAAAACAGATTATGGCAGATTACAAAGCACTTGAAGATTTAGTAGTTCAGGTACGAAGAGACATTCTTCGGCAAGTACACAAAGTAAATTCAGGGCATCCTGGAGGTTCGCTGGGTTGTACCGAATTTTTTGTAGCACTTTACAATGAATTGATGGAGCGCAACGATAATTTTATAATGGACGGTAATGGTGAAGATCTTTTCTTCCTTAGTAACGGGCATATTTCACCAGTTTTTTATAGTGTTTTGGCACGGGCTGGCTATTTTCCTGTGGAAGAATTAAATACGTTCCGCCTTTTAAACTCTCGTTTACAAGGGCATCCAACAACGCACGAGGGTTTACCAGGCATTCGTATGGCTTCAGGTTCTTTGGGACAGGGAATTTCAGTTTCAATTGGAGCTGCACATGCTAAAAAACTGAACAATGACAAACACATCGTGTATACACTTTGTGGCGATGGCGAATTGCAAGAAGGTCAAAACTGGGAAGCTATCATGTATGCTGCTGGAAATAAAGCAGATAATCTTATTGTAAGTATAGATTTAAATAAACAGCAAATTGACGGTTCTACTGACAATGTACTTCCAATGGGAAATATAAAAGCAAAGTTTGAAGCCTTTGGTTGGCATGTTATGGATATTGAAAAAGGAAATGATCTAAAATCTATAGTTTCTGGAATGAAAAAGGCAAAAGAAAAAACTGGAAACGGTAAGCCTGTTTGTGTGCTTTTACATACAGTTATGGGCAACGGTGTAGATTTTATGATGCACACCCACGATTGGCACGGGAAAGCACCGAACGATCAACAATTAGAAATAGCATTGTCACAAAACCCTGTAACCTTGGGTGATTATTAAAATTGAAAACATTTCAAATGAAGAAATACACAGATACAGGCAAAAAAGATACACGTTCAGGTTTTGGAGACGGATTGACGGAACTTGGAAAGAAAAATAAAAATGTAGTTGCACTTTGCGCAGATCTTACGGGTTCGCTAAAAATGGACGAGTTTAAAGCAAACCACCCAGAGCGTTTCTTTCAGATAGGAATTGCTGAAGCAAATATGATTGGTATTGCCGCAGGAATGACGATTGGCGGAAAAATTCCTTTTACAGGAACTTTTGCAAACTTTTCTACAGGAAGGGTTTACGATCAAATTCGCCAAAGTGTTGCTTATAGCGATAAAAATGTGAAAATATGTGCCTCACACGCAGGGATTACTTTAGGTGAAGATGGAGCAACACACCAAATCTTGGAAGATATTGGGTTAATGAAAATGCTTCCTGGAATGACCGTTATAAATACATGTGATTACAATCAAACAAAAGCAGCTACTATTGCCATTGCTGAATATGAAGGCCCAGTTTACCTACGTTTTGGCAGACCGAAAGTTGCTAACTTTACTCCAGCCGATCAAAATTTTCAAATTGGCAAAGCAGTTCAATTACAAGAAGGTACAGATGTAACTATAATAGCAACAGGCCATTTAGTTTGGGAAGCACTTCTTGCTGCCGAAACTTTAAGCGAAAAAGGAATTACTGTAGATGTACTAAACATTCACACGATAAAACCATTGGATGATGAAGCAATCTTGAAAAGCGTTAAAAAAACTGGTTGCGTTGTAACTGCTGAAGAACATAACTTCCTTGGCGGTTTAGGCGAAAGTGTTGCTCGTGTACTTTCAACACAACATCCCGCTCCACAGGAATTCATCGCCACTCAAGATACTTTTGGCGAATCTGGAACTCCAGAGCAATTAATGGATAAATACGGCTTGAATGCTTCGGCAATTGTAAATGCAGTACATAAAGTTATTGCACGTAAATAAAACGCTTAGTTTCAAATTACTTTCTATAAACCAAAAAGCCCCGTTTTAATTAAAACGGGGCTTTTTGGTTTATAAGGTTTATATTGTTGGATCTAAATAATCTACAATACCATTTCTGTTTTTGTCTGGGTATATAACAACGCCATTAATTATTTCAATTTCAAATTCTGTTGGTCTGCCATCGCCATCATCATCATAATCTAAATAATTAAGAACACCGTCTCCATCTGTATCATCTACAAAGTAACCTTTATTAGAAAGATCTTCTAAATAAGAGTCTATACCATCGTTATCGTGATCCATTACTTCAAAATCAAATAATTGAAAAGAAAAAATTAGCTGTTCATATTCATTTAGCCCACCCGAAGCAGGTGGATATTGAAAATAGGCTAATCCAGAAGGTATAAATACCGCTCCAATACCATAATCTTTAAAAGTTAATGTTCCGTCGGGATTAATTATTGGTTCACCTTTTGCGCCTTTAAATTCAATCATTGCTTGTTGTAAGCCTCTAATTATTCCTGAACTGGTAGCACTTTCTACAAGATCAAACTGAACTGGTATTACAGAACTATCAAACAAATCGAGATTCATTAACCTTCCGTCGTAAGTGTTTGTAACTTTATCACAAAAATGAGGATGCTCATCTGCACCACCTTCACGCACTTTTATATAGTATAATTTATATTCAACAGTATCATCAACAAGGTCTTTCACCATTTTGAAATCAACCTGCCCTATCAAGGGTTTTAAGTCGGTATTTCCTTTAGGAATAGTATCAAACCTTATACGGTAATCAAAATCAACTGGAGGGTTTTGGAATTCTTCATAATTATAAAAGTGTGACTCTAAAAATTTCTCTATTGAGTCTTGTTCCCGAAGAGCTTCTGGCCCACGATCACGTGGTGGTATTATTGTAACTGTATCATCATCTTTTTTACAAGAAACAGTAACGGCAAGCATTACAATTAAAATGGCTATTACGTATTTTATTTTTTTCATCATCAATTTTTTCTGGGCGCAAGATACAATTTTCCGCTACTTTTGTATAAAACATTAACGTTGTTTTTAGGATTATTATATGAGGATAGATAAATATTTATGGAGTGTTCGGTATCTAAAAACTAGAAATATGGCTACCCAAGCTTGCAAAAAAGGTTCGGTGCGCGTTAATGGTGATATCGTAAAACCCGCTCGTGATGTATATCCGGGCGATGTTATTACGCTTCGGAAAAACCAAATAAACTATCAAATTGCAGTACTTGATTTACCTCCAAGCCGTGTTGGCGCAAAGCTTGTGGATATTTATAGAAAAGACACCACACCAAAAGAGGCTTTTGAAACTAATGAAATGCTTCAATACGCAAAAACATATTATAGAAACAAAGGTGTAGGAAGACCTACTAAAAAGGATAGACGAGATTTGGACGATTTTACCGAGTCTCCCGAAGATAAAAAAGAACAGTAATACTTATATTTGAATAAAAACTTACCAATGCAGCAAATAAGCGAAGTTATTCTAGATAAAAAACAAATAGCCCACAAAATAAAGAGGATGGCCTATCAAGTTTATGAAACTAACGTGGATGAAAAAGAGGTGGTAATTGCTGGCATTATGAATAATGGCTTTCTTTTAGCAAAAAAGATAAAGGTAGAACTAGAAAAAATTTCACCTATAAAAGCTACTCTATGTGAGGTAGTTATAGATAAAAAGCATCCCACTAAAACGGTTGAAACTTCACTTAAGAAAGAAGAGTACAGCAATAAATCACTTTTATTAGTAGATGATGTTTTACACTCTGGAACAACTTTAATTTACGGTGTTAAACACTTTTTGGACGTACCCCTAAAACAGTTTAAAACTGCGGTGCTTGTAGATAGAAATCATAAAAAATATCCTATAAAAGCCGATTTTAAAGGCATCTCTCTTTCCACCTCTTTAAATGAAAATGTAATTGTAATTTTTGAAAAGAACAACGACAGAGCAATTTTAGAATAGTTTTAAAATTATTTTCTCCACAGTTTCATTAATATTTTCAGCGTCAACGGCAACAATTTCTTTTGATTGATTGTAGTAGTATGCCCTTTCAAAAAGATGTTTTCTTATAAAATCATTAAGCTCATCTTCAGTTTTAAGGTGTGCTAGTAACGGTCTATTTTCTTTTTCTGAAAATAAGCGACTTGTTAACGTACCTAATTGGACTTTTATATAGACTGAAACCACATCTTCCAGCCCTGCTATATAAGTCATTGAATCTCCATAGCAAGGTGTACCGCCACCTGTTGCCAAAACAAAACTGCTTGTCGCTGAAAGAAGTTTTTTCAACACTTTACCTTCAACTTTTCTAAAATAGATTTCACCTTTTTCCGAAAAGATGTTTGAGATGGAAGTTTTTTCAACTTTTTCAATTTCAGAATCCAAATCTTTAAATGGAATTTTTAGAGCGGCAGCTAGCTTTATTCCAACTGAAGATTTTCCGCTTCCCATATGACCTATCAATACTATTTTCATACTATTCAAAATAAGGCATTTTCATTATAAATCAAATACAAAAGCATTTAAAATTTAAAGTTTTTTTCAAATAAAAATGAATTTCAAAATAAAAAAACGACTCTCAACCCCTGTTTATCAAAGTGTTTTAAATTTTTATGAAATTTAATTGATTTTCGTTTTGAAAAATTAATTAAATGATAGTATATTTGCACCCGCCTACCGAAAGGCTGGCAAGCAATAAAAAAGGAAGACCTGGTAGCTCAGTTGGTAGAGCACCTCCCTTTTAAGGAGGTGGTCCTGGGTTCGAGCCCCAGCCAGGTCACAGAAAGAAAAATCTCAACTTAATTGTTGAGATTTTTTTTGGTTTTACACAATATTTTCTTGGCGAGAAGTTTATCCCGATTTTAGCGATAGCGAAATATCGGGAAGCCTGAGTCAGGTTACAAAAAATACCATTACACACAAAGCCCTGCTAATTTTATTATTAGCAGGGCTTTTCGATTTTATGAGTATGCTTTAATGTTTAATTAAATGGTTTTAAAAAATTATGGTAGTGTTGATGCCAAGTTTACTCAATCATTTAAATAGCTATAAAAATGCTACAAGTATTACCAATAGAAAGAATATGATGATTTCCCTTAGTCTTTTTAATTTTCAGTTACTTCAAAAGTGTGGTGTTCTTTAGGGGAAATATTTTTTTTAATTAAAATCAGTTCGTTTTCTTTAAACTCAAAATAATGCTTTTCAGTCCAATTCCAAGTTTCTGATTCTCTCAAATTATAGCCACTGCCATTAAAAAAGACGGTAATATTATTTTCATTAATGTCTATATTTATTTCGTCAAAAGTATTTTGTTCTGTTGCTCCATCAGGTTTGGTTGGGCATCTTTCAAGTTCTTTCAGTACGGTTTCATTGTTTCTAAACCACCGTTTTAAAAATTCCAAATGCGTATTTGAGCATTGATACCCTAAATTTAAAGCCGGTAGAATTTTACATTTTAAGTTGCCTCTATTTTCAGCCATGTTTCCGTCCCATTCACATTCGTTTTCTATAAAAACTGCAGCATACCCCAAGGCTGCTTTTTCGGGTTCGCTTATGTTTTTAATGTATTCATCGTTAATGACAATTGAATTAATTTCTGTTTCTAATTCTTTGTTATAAAGATTTTCTCGCCAAAGAAACTTAACGTTTTTATCTATAAGATTAAGAGACTTTACTTTTTTGGCAGAAACTAAAAACTCATTAAAATGCATATCTTAGGCTATCCATTTTCCACTTAATTTCTATTTCATCTCCTTTTATAAAATTATATTCGTCATTATAGATTAAGCTAATGGTGTTTTTGTCTTTTTCAGCGAAAAATAACCAATAATCGCCATTGTCATTAATCGCTATATATTTTAAAGTGTCTGTGTATGTTTTTCCTAATGCAACTTTTTCGTTTGGTCTTATTGCGCTTTTAAATTCATTTGGAGTAGTGTTTTCTGCTGTTTTGACCCCTATAAAACAAGAGTAATCTTTTAAATTTCGATTATTAATTAT
>CAZFUX010000026.1:0-17975 GCA_964522085.1 uncultured Aequorivita sp. | reverse complement strand
AACTTAGGTGGTGAAATCTTGGATTCCCGAAAACCTAAATGGAGTGAGTATAAAATAATACTCATCTACGCTCTTTTCGCTAGCTGTATTCCAATGCAAAAAGTGCCGAAAGATGCTGTGATGACTGATTTCTTTCACTTTCAGAAAGCAAAAAATTACGATACTTCTAAATGGACCGTATTTCTTCCTGGAACAGGAGGTTTACGGATTTTCAAGGACACAACTCATTATTACAACGTAGCTGAAAAGCTGAATGTAGAAGGTATTTCGGTTTTATTAGTAGATAATGTTGCAGCCTATAAAGCTTCAAAAAGAGATGTAGATGAAGAAGAACCAGCGCAAATACTTTGGACGCTTGAAGAAGCTTTAAAATGGGCAAAACAGAATGGAAAAATTGATTCTAATTCCAACGGAAGTATTGTTGGTTGGTCACGTGCGGGTTTAGGGTTAATCCCGCTTATAAACAATGAAGAAGAGCTTAAAAAACTCCATATTAAATCAATTACATTATTCTATTCTGCAAATGGTTACGAAATACAACTTAAACCAAAAGTTCCAGTACTTATAATGACTGGCGGAAAAGATAAAATTGTAAAAGTTGATGATATTTTAGAATATTTGATTGCTGAAAACGCGACCATTCAAGTGTATGATGATGCCTATCACGGCTATGATGTTGAAAGCCTTGAAAAAGGAAAATACTATAGATATGTTCCGTTTATAACCAAAAAACACTACCTTTTAAAATACGATGAAGAAACTGCTAAAGAGTCTTTTGAGGAATTAATAAAATTTTTAAAGAAAAACTAAACCTTCGCATTCTTTGCGACTCTTCGGTGTAAATTTACCGTAAAGCTGCAGATAGCGTAGAAAACAAATTATGGCCATACCCTTCCCATTCTTAATAACAGAACGATTAAACCTCAGGAAAGTCCTGCCAACGGATGTTGACAGAGTTTTTTACTTCCGCTCAGACAAAGAGATTAATAAATATATAAAAAGACCACCGCAAACGCATGAAATGGCAACCGCGCATATTGAAAAATTGACTTCAAACTTAATGACAGACAAAGCGATTGCTTGGGGAATCACAACCAAAGAATCTAATGATTTAATTGGTTCAATTTGCCTGTGGAATTTTTCAGAAGATAAAAAAACTGCCGAAGTAGGTTACGACCTCGATCCAGAATTTCAAGGCAAAGGAATTATGAGTGAAGCATTAAAAGCTGTTTTAAAATTTGGGTTTGAAATAAGAGGCTTTGAAACCATTGAAGCATACACAGATTATAGAAATACTCCTTCAAAAAAGCTCTTAAAACTACATGGATTTATTCCGAGTGAAGGTAATAAAGATTCTGATAACCAAGACAATGAAGTGTATTATATAAACCGTTAGTTTTTGTCTTCTAAAAGAGGTGCAAAACGAAACTCACCGTACTCTTCTTTCTCAAATTCAGTGTCAGATTTGCGTAAAAAGACAGTCATAATTTGTACATTTTCGCCAACAGGAATCACTAATTTTCCACTAACTTTTAATTGTGCCAATAACGGATTTGGAACAAATGGCGCTCCAGCTGTAACAATAATTCCATCAAAAGGCGCTTCACTTTCTAAACCTATATAGCCATCTCCAAAAATTAATCTTTTAGGTTTATAGCCCAATTTTGGAAGAAATAATTTTGTTTTTTTGAAGAGTTCATTTTGCCTTTCAATAGTAAATAGCATTGCTCCTATTTCTAAAAGTACGGCGGCTTGGTAACCGCTTCCCGTTCCTATTTCAAGAATTTTATCGCCTTTCTTCACTTCCAGAAGCTCCGTTTGGCGAGCAACGGTATAAGGTTGCGAAATAGTTTGATCTGCTGCAATCGGGAACGCTTTATCTACATAAGCATGGCCAACAAACCCAGAATCCATAAAAAGATGCCTGGGAATCTTGCCTATAGCTCGCAGAACACCTTCATCTACAATCTCTTTATTCTTAAGGGTTTCTACTAGTTTTTTGCGCATTCCTTGGTGGGTAAAGGTGTCTTTCCATTTTATTGATGTTAGATGTTAGTCCCGATAGTTATCGGGAGAGATATTAGATTTCACAAAGTAACCAAATTTGCTTCACAAGCACCAAATATCAACTACCAAATTTTTATACTGAGCGGAGTCGAAGTGCCAAATAAACTTTAAAAAGCAAAATATTAAAAAACAAAACGCAATAAGTCATCAAATCATTAATTTTTAAACCCTTCAACTTTTAAACTTTTCCACTAAAACCCTTACATTTGTGGAAAACACATATCAATGCTAAAAGCAGGAGTTCTGGGTGCTGGTCACCTTGGAAAAATTCATTTAAAATTGCTGCAACAATCCACAAAATATGAACTTGTGGGTTTCTACGATGCCAGCAAAAAAGCTTCAGAACAAATTGAGTCTGAATTTGGCTACAAAAGCTTCCCTTCAATGGAAAGCCTTATAGACGCAAGCGAAATGGTGGTTGTGGTAACACCCACAAGCAAACATTTTGAATGTGCTGAAAAGGTAATTAGAGCTGGTAAACATCTTTTTATTGAAAAGCCTATCACACAAACCGTTACTGAAGCTGAACAAATAAGAGACTTGGCAAAGGAAATGAAAGTACGTGGACAAGTTGGGCAGGTTGAGCGTTTTAACCCTGCGTTTATGGCTATCAAAGACAAAATTCACAACCCAATGTTTATTGAAACACACCGTTTAGCAGAATTCAATCCACGTGGGACGGATGTTTCAGTAGTTTTAGATTTAATGATTCACGATATAGACGCTATTTTAAGCGTTGTAAAAAGTCCTGTAAAAGCTGTAAGCGCAAGTGGCGTTTCGGTTATTAGCGAAACTCCAGACATTGCCAATGCGCGTATTGAATTTGAAAATGGCTGCGTTGCAAACCTAACAGCAAGCCGAATTTCACTTAAAAAAATGCGTAAGGCAAGGTTCTTTCAACGTGACGCGTATATTTCAGTAGATTTTCTTGAGAAGAAATGCGAAGTAGTTAAAATGAAAGATGCACCAAAAGACCTAGACGATTTTGCAATGGTTTTAACGAATGCTGAAGGAATTAAAAAACAAATTTATTTCGAAAATACTGAAGTTGAGGCAAATAATGCAATCTTAGACGAGCTAGAAAGTTTTTACGAAGCCATAAAAGCAGACCAAACGCCAGAAGTTTCATTGCGTCAGGGCACAGAAGCGTTGCGAGTGGCAATGTTAATTATTGAAAATTTTAAAAGAATATAAGAAGTTTTCTGTCGGAAGACAGAGGACAAAAAAATCTCACATCTCATATCTATATATAATGAAAAACGTAGCAGTAATAGGAGCAGGAACAATGGGCAACGGCATAGCCCACACCTTCGCACAATTTGATTATAAAGTACATTTAATTGATATTCACCAAGCATCGCTGGATAAAGGAATGGCAACCATCACCAAAAATTTGGACAGAATGGTGGCGAAGGAAAAAATTTCAGAAGAAGATAAAAATCGTACGTTAAGTAATATTTCAACCTTCACTAATTTAGAAGAAGGTGTAAAATCAACTGGTTTGGTTGTGGAAGCTGCCACCGAAAATGTAGGTTTAAAGTTAAAGATTTTTCGTGATTTGGATAGTTTTTGCGATGCAGACACTATTTTGGCTAGCAACACCTCCTCTATTTCCATCACCCAGATAGCAGCTGTTACAAAGCGACCAGAAAAGATTATCGGGATGCACTTTATGAATCCCGTACCAATTATGAAATTGGTCGAAATCATAAAAGGCTATAGCACCAGCCAAGAAACTTTTAAAACGGTAGAAGCACTTTCAGAAAAACTGAACAAAGTTCCTGTAGAAGTAAACGACTACCCTGGCTTTGTAGCAAACCGTATTTTAATGCCAATGATAAACGAAGCTGTTGAAACACTTTACAATGGCGTAGCTGGCGTGAAAGAAATTGACACCGTTATGATGTTAGGAATGGCGCACCCAATGGGACCATTAGCTCTAGCAGATTTTATTGGCTTGGACGTTTGTCTTTCAATTTTAAATGTAATGTACGATGGTTTCAAAAACCCAAAATATGCTCCTTGTCCGTTATTAGTAAATATGGTAATGGCAGGAAAATTAGGTGCTAAAAGCGGGGAAGGTTTTTATGATTACAGTCAAAACCGAAAAGCAGAGGATGTTTCCAAAATGTTTTCAAAATAACATATCGTTATACTACCGACTACGACAGCTCACTGAATAATAAACAAATGGCCAAAATAACCCCCTTTAAAGCCGTTCGCCCAACACGCGACAAAGTGAGTCTACTCGCAGCACGCTCGTATGATAGCTATACGGCATTGCAGGTAGAATCGCGATTGCGGGACAATCCGTTTTCGTTTTTGCACATTGTAAATCCGGGGTATAAATACCAAAAAGAAATTTCTGGTGAAGAACGATATAGTTTGGTTAAAAATCGATACCAAGAGTTTAAGGAAGATGAAATTTTTATGCAAGATGAAAAAACTTCATTTTACATTTATAGAATTGTAAACCGTGATGGGCTGGAGTTTAACGGCATTGTTGCGGCAGCGAGCGTTCAGGATTATGAAAATGACGTTATAAAAATACACGAAGACACATTAGAATTTCGCGAAATACTTTTCAAGGAATACCTTAAAACCGTTGGTTTCAATGCAGAAGCTGTGCTTCTCACCTATCCAGACAATCCGGAACTGGAAACCATTATAAATTCTGTGATGGAAAACCGTCCAGAATATGAGTTTACTACAACCTATCGCGACACACATTATGTTTGGAATGTTGATGACGAAGCACTTCTAAAAAAAATTCAGGAAATATATACTGAAATGCCTGTGCTCTACATTGCCGATGGCCACCACCGTTCGGCTTCTTCATATTTATTAGCAAAAGAATTAAAGGAAGAAAACCCCAACCACACGGGTAAAGAAGCTTATAATTATTTTATGAGCTACCTAATTCCTGAAAGCGATTTGAAAATTCATGAATTCAACCGTTTGGTAAAAGACTTAAACGGAATGGAAAAGGAAGCTTTTTTAATAAAGCTTGATGAATATTTCAGAATTGAAAACCGTGGTATGGATTATTACAAACCTTCAAAACTGCATCATTTCAGTATGTATTTGGATGGCGAGTTTTATTCATTATACCTTCGGAAAACAAAATATGAAATAAATAACGCATTAGATGCCCTAGACACACATATTCTTTACGTTACTATTTTGAAACCACTTTTAGGAATTGAAGATTTACGTAATGACCAACGCATAGAATATGCCCACGGAAAAAAGGATTTGGCGTATGTAAAAACCGCTGTCGATTCGGGTAAATTTGCCGTAGGTTTCGGGCTAATACCTGTAACTACAGACGAGATAAAACAAATTGCAGACCAAGGCTTAAAAATGCCTCCAAAAAGCACTTATATTGAGCCAAAGTTGCGCAGTGGCGTTACTGTTTATGAATTTTGAAAAACAGAATAAAGAAGAAAGGTTACATGAGTATTTCAGAAAATTTAAAAAACTTCAAAAACAAATTACCCGAAGATATTACCTTGGTGACAGTTTCTAAAACCAAACCTGTAAGTGATTTGATGGAAGCCTATAATGCGGGACAACGTGTTTTTGGTGAAAACAAAATTCAGGAGATGGAAGTCAAATGGCAGGAAATGCCAAAGGACATTCAATGGCATATGATTGGCCACGTACAGCGTAACAAGGTGAAATATATAGCTCCATTTGTAAGTTTAATTCACGCTGTGGATAGCTTCAAACTTTTAAAAGAAATTAATAAAGAAGCCGAAAAAAACGATAGAATAATTGAATGTTTGCTTCAACTGAAAATTGCTGAAGAAGACAGTAAATTTGGGATGGATGAAGCAGATGCTGCTACCCTTCTCGCTTCCGAAGAACCAAAAAAACTTCAAAACGTAAAAATTGTAGGGTTAATGGGAATGGCAACGTTTACTGAAAATGAAAAGCAAATTTCTGCTGAATTTCAAAAGTTGAAAAAAATATTTAAAAAGTTTAAAACTCAACCCTTCGACTGCGCTCAGGGTGACAGTTTTAAAATTCTCAGCATGGGAATGAGTGGCGATTATAAGATTGCTATTGAAAACGGCAGCAATATGGTTCGTGTGGGAAGTGCTATTTTTGGCGAACGGAATTATCAATAAACAATATTCAATACTATAAAACCCAAACAACAAACATAAAAAGTGTACGCAATTTTAGACATAGAAACCACGGGAGGAAAGTACAATGAAGAAGGCATTACTGAAATTGCAATCTACAAGTTTGACGGTCACAACGTTGTTGATCAATTTATAAGCCTTGTGAATCCTGAGCGACCTATTCAGCCTTTCGTTGTAAACTTAACAGGTATTAACAATGAAATGCTTCGGCAAGCACCCAAATTTTACGAAGTTGCAAAACGCATCATCGAAATAACCGATGGCTGCATAATGGTTGCCCACAACGCACTTTTCGACAATAGAATCCTTACTACAGAATTTGACCGTTTGGGTTATGCTTTTGAAAAAGAAACCCTTTGTACGGTAGAGCTTTCCAAAAAGCTGATACCAGATATGCCTTCGTACAGTTTAGGGAAATTAGTTAAAGCTTTAGGCATCCCTCTTACTGATAGGCACCGCGCACAAGGCGATGCAAAGGCTACCGTTGCTCTTTTTAAAATGTTGCTAACCAAAGACACTTCAAAAGAAATTGTTACAGAATCTCTCCGTAAAGATCCAAAACGACAATTAGAGCCTAAATTGCTCAATATTATTAAAGAAACTCCTTCAGAAGCGGGAAACGTACTGTATATTGGTAAAAGCAATAACATAAAAAAAAAAAAATGATGCAGCATTTTACTAGCGATAACCGTAAATCTAAAAAGATACAGTTAGAAGTAAAATCGGTTTCTTTTGAAAAAACAGGCAGCGAACTAATTGCGCTACTAAAAGAGTCTGAAGAAATAAAACAAAATAAACCTTTGTTTAATCGAACGCAGCGCAGAACTCTTTTCACACATCAACTAACTTCATTTAAAGATGAAAAAGGTTACATAAACCTAAAAATTGAAAAAGTAGATGGCCGTAAACCTGCCATTACCACTTTCAGTAACTTTCAACAGGCTAAATCATCACTTTTCAAAATAACGGAAGAAAACCAGCTTTGTCAGAAACTTACAGGGCTTTATGACACTAAAAAACAATGCTTTAATTATACTATTAAAGAATGTCATGGAGCGTGTATAAACAAAGAACCTGTTACAGAATACAACAATCGCGTAAAAACCTATTTAGAAAAATGTAGCTATGAAAACCAAAATATGTTAATCATAGACAGAGGCAGAGATGTTGAAGAACGTTCGGTGATTTTAATTGAAAACGGAATTTATAAAGGCTATGGTTTTTATAACTTAAACCATCAAATTAACAATCCTGAAATTCTGAAATCCATTATCAACCCAATGCAGAATAATAGAGACGTACAGCATATAATACAAAGTTATTTACGCAGAAAAAAAGTACTGAAAACGGTAAACCTTTCACCTAATTCAATAAATTAAGTTTACATTCTGTACTTTTAAGGCTTTATACTTTCGATGAAACCAATCAACAATAATTCTTGGCGTTACAAACTTCACGAGATAATCTATGAAGCAGATACCCCAATGGGAAAGCTTTTTGATGTAGTCCTGCTGGCAATTATCCTGATAAGTGTAATATTGGTAATGCTGGAAAGCGTAAGTTGGATAGACTTAAAATATCATAAAATCCTTTATTATAGCGAATGGGTTATTACTATATTTTTTACCATAGAATATATTGCAAGAATTATTACCGTAAATAAACCAAGAGCCTATATTTTTAGTTTTTACGGCATCATCGATCTATTATCTACTATTCCACTTTATTTATCAATGATTTTAGCGGGAAGCCACTATTTGCTTGCAGTAAGGTCATTACGCTTACTTCGTGTTTTCAGAATTTTAAAAATTACACGTTATGTGGGCGAATCTAACAAACTTGCAAAAGCGCTAAAAGACAGTAGAGCAAAAATATCAGTTTTCCTTTTTACTGTTTTGATTATCGCCATCATTTCTGGTACGTTAATGTATTTAATAGAAGGCGAAGAAAGTGGTTTTGTAAGCATACCTACAAGTGTTTATTGGTGTATCGTTACACTCACAACCGTTGGCTTTGGTGATATAACTCCTATTACGCCTTTAGGTCAATTTATAGCCTCCATAATTATGATTATGGGTTACGGCATCATTGCGGTTCCAACCGGTATAATTAGTGCAGAATACACCAAAAGCATAGGTAAACAAGATGTTTTAGGGAAAGATTACGTACACGTAAATACCCAAGCCTGTCTAAATTGTGGTGCTTCAAAACATAGGGATGATGCCGTTTTTTGTCATAAATGTGGCGAAGAACTACACCCCGATAACAATCCTGAAAACAACCCCAAAGCCTAATGGCTGCCAAAAAACCATTACTAATTTGTGTGGTTGGGCCAACAGCTATTGGCAAAACTTCGTTAGCTATAAGCCTCGCTAAAGCTTTTTCTGCGGAAATAATTTCGGCAGATTCCCGACAGTTTTTTAAAGAAATGAAAATTGGAACCGCTGTTCCTTCTGAAAAAGAATTGAAAGCAGCAATACATCATTTTATTCAAAATAAAAGCATTTTTGAAGATTATTCAGTCGGTGATTTTGAAAGGGAAGCTATTGGGTTTTTGGATGAATATTTCACCGCAAATCAAGTCGCCGTGATGGTTGGCGGTTCGGGTTTATATATAGATGCTGTTGTAAAAGGTTTAGATATTTTTCCTGAAGTACCCTCAGATTTTAGAGAAGAATTAAATTCTGAATTAGCTGAAAAAGGAATTGAAGTACTTCAAAAAGAACTAAAAAGAGTAGACCCCTCCTATTTCGAAAAAGTTGATATTCACAATCCACATAGGTTAATTAGAGCGTTGGAAATTTGTCGCTGCACAGGAAAACCGTATTCTTCTTTTCTGAAAAAGGAAACTACAATTAGAAATTTTGAAACACTATTCATTGGTTTAACAGCTGAAAGAGAAACAGTTTATAACCGCATTAACCAGCGTGTAGAACAAATGGTTGAAGTTGGTTTGATTGATGAAGTGAAAGAGCTTTTACCATTTAGAGACAAGAATGCACTGCAAACTGTAGGCTACAGAGAACTCTTCGAGTATTTTGACGGAAAAATTTCACAGGAAGAAGCTATTTCAGAAATTAAGAAAAACACGCGGCGTTTCGCCAAAAGACAAAACACATGGTTCAAAAAAAATGAAGCCATCCATTGGTTTGATTATAAAACTGAGGGTTCAAAAATCATGGCTTTTATAAAAGAAAAAAACGCCTTTTAAAGGCGTTTTTTTACACTTATCTTGTGACGATATTAATTGTCTACTTCACTCTTAACCACCAAACGGAAGCCTTCGCCGTGAATGTTGATAATTTCAACATCATCGTCTTTACTAATATATTTTCGCAATTTTGCAATATATACATCCATACTTCTAGATGTAAAATAGTTATCGTCTCTCCAGATTTTGGTAAGAGCCAATTCGCGTGGCATTAAATCGTTTTTATGAAGCGCTAATAGTCTCAATAATTCGTTTTCTTTCGGAGATAACTTAATTGGAGTTTCATCATTACAAATCAAGAAACGTAATTTAGAATTCAACTTAAAACTGCCAATCTCGAACTCATATTGTTTACTATCTGCAATATTATCTGTCGATTTTCTTTGGATAATAGCCTTTATTTTCATTAAAAGCACTTCACTATCAAAAGGCTTGTTTAGGTAATCATCTGCTCCAACTTTATACCCTTTAAGTACATCTTCTTTCATTGCTTTTGCAGTTAAGAATATGATAGGCACATCTTCGTTCTTTTCACGAATTTCTTTCGCCAAAGTAAAACCGTCTTTGTAAGGCATCATTACGTCCAAGATACAAAGATCGTAATCATCTTTTTTAAATTTTTCGAAACCTTCCATTCCGTTTTTGGCATGAGTTACGTTATAATCGTTCATTGCCAAATAGTCTTTTAGGACTGTACCAAAGTTCGGATCGTCTTCTACGAGTAAGATTTTTTTGTTTTCTGTTTCCATAATTTAAGATATTAAGTGTAATTTTATTATAAATGTACTGCCCTTTTCTTTTTCACTTTCCACGTATATTTCGGCATCGTGGTCATCCAAGATGCGTTTAACGTAAGCAAGACCGAGACCGTGGCCTTTTACATTATGTATATCGCCGGTATGTTCCCTGTAAAATTTTTCAAATATTCTTTTCTGAACAACCTTATTCATTCCTATACCTTGATCACGTATTTTAAGAATAACACTGTTTTTTATATTTTCTGAATAGATATCTATTTTAGGTTCATCTTCAGAATATTTAACGGCATTGTCTAATAAATTGACAATTACATTACTTAAGTGAGATTCATTAGCTAGAACCGTAGATTTTAAGGCGCCAAAATGAGTGTTTATATAACCTCCTCTATCTTCAACAATTAAACTAATATGTGTGATAGCATCTTCTACAATTTCTTGTAAGTTTACGCAATCCTTAGGCAGGTCCAACTCATTCTTTTCTAATTTAGAAATTCGAAGAACGTTTTCCACTTGAGCGTGCATCCTCTTGTTCTCCTCTCTAATCATACCTAAATAACGATTCAAAAACTCTTTATTGTCTTTAACCTTTGGATTTTTTAAAGAATCCAAAGCAAGATTTATTGTGGCAATTGGAGTTTTAAACTCGTGAGTCATGTTGTTAATAAAATCTGTTTTAATCTGAGATATCTGTTTTTGTTTATATATCTGCGAAATAGCACTCCAATATGCTAAAATTATAACAGCTGTAAATACCAATGATAATATAGCCATTCCTAAAATACTGTTTATAATCAATTTTTCTTTTTCAGAAAAATTTACATAAAGTTCATAATTAGACTTATTCTCACTTTCAAAAAGTGGAACCAAATAGCTATTATCTTCATTGAATTTGAAGTTTTTCGATCTAACTTTCGTTTCAAGGTTATTGCTATATATAGCAAACTCAAACTTAGAGTTTAATCCTCTTTCTTTTAATTCATCATCGATTAATCTTGTGATTTCTTCTACGCTTACCCTCTTATATATAGGCGTTAAGGAATTTATATTGCTAACAAAATCTTCAAATTGCTTTTGTTCATAATCCTTCATCCTCGAAAAGGACTCTACACGCGTCTCCGTATTTGATGTGCCGTCAAAACCACCAGAAATTTTAGTCTTGGTTTTTCGGTTAGTAAGTTTCTTAAACAGAATACTGTCCAAATCACCATCCGATAAACCGGACGAAAGTTTGTAGTCTTGCTCTAAAATAGCATCCGTAAAAATATAGGTTTCATTTGTTGTCTTATTTTGAAACTTATAAGCTAGCTCAGTAAAGCTCTCATTATCAGGAACCTGAACGCTATCTATATACGGTAAGTAAAGTTTATAATATGTTTCCGTTTCCTTAAGTTTAATTTGTTTAGTAACTGAGAGCAGTACTTGCTTGGCATTAATAGTAAATTGATCCGCTTTGGTTCTGTACGCATTAGAAATCCAATAACCCTGAACAAATACTATTCCCAATAACGAGAGACTCATGAGTGCAATGAGCAATACAAATAGCTTTTTATTCATAGTCTCAAAAGTAATATTTTAACATTTAGAGAGTTGGTCATTTAACCAAATGTTAACAAAAGCAGTAAGGTAATAACGGCTGTTTAGGCGAGTGAAAGATGTATTTCTTGAACTTTTTTTCGTATTGCTTGCAAATCTATATTTTCAATAATGATATCTGCTAGTTCTTTCTTTTTTTCATCGCTCCATTGATTCGCTATTCGTTGCTCAACTTCTTTCGCTGAAATAGCATCACGATTGATTACACGAGCAATACGTAATGCCTTGGGAGCAGTTACCAATATTACTTTATCACAAGTTTTATAACTGCCGTTTTCAAAAAGAATGGCGGCTTCTTTTATAACGTATGAAGATTTTTGTTTTAAAACCCATTTTATAAAGTGTGCAGCAACTTTAGGATGAATAATTGCGTTTATGGCAGAAAGAAGTTCTTCATTATTGAAAATTTTATCAGCTACAAACTTTCGGTTAAGTTTTGAACCAGAATATGCGTTTTCACCAAGTAATGCAATAATTTTACGCTTAATTATTTTAGAGGAATCTGTTAGTTTTTTGGCCTCAACATCTGCAATGTAAATTGGGACGCCTAAATCTGAAAATAAATGGGCGACTGTTGTTTTGCCACTTCCTATGCCACCTGTAAGTCCGATTATTTTAATATGCTTCATTTTTAGTCAGACTTTATTTGAATATAAAAAAATCTACCTTCTTTGGCTCGAAGACCACATTGTGAATATTATCTGGTTTTTTTTCAAGAAAGGGTAACATAAAGTTTTCATCTTTGTTTCTTCTAGCATAATCGCATACCAACCTAAAGCTTTCTTCCGTTATTTTAGCAAAATCATTTACAGAAACATCAAAAGTAACGGTTATGCTTTGCGGCACTAACTTAACTTCAACATTAGGTGGAAGATTGATAACCTCGGCTTGTATGGTAAATTGACGTTGGAAAAACTCTGCGACCGCTAGATTTACATCAACTTTATTGGGATTTATGGAAATAATTTCGCCTTTAGGTATAGTAATCTTTACCGTTTCCGAAATATCTTTTTCAACATCTTTAATAGTAATTAGCTCTGTTTCAATAGTATTAATTTTTTTTAAACTTCCTGAAGAACCAGAAATTATTACTGAATCTGGTAAAATTTTTATACTATCAACAGGTTTAAATCCATCTTTAAATATAATATCTGTCTTGACAATAACGCGTACTTTTTTTAAGACAATTGGATCTAGATAAACATTCAATTCTTCTAAAGAAAGATTTTTAATAGCAAAATTTCTATTAAAACTAGAAGAAACCATTCGCAGTAATTGATCTTTTGGAATTTCAAAACCCGCTTTATCTTTATCGTAATACTTCTGTACAGGCACTATGATTGATGGGTTTTTCAACTTATAAAATAATATTTCGAATCCATTGGCCGTAAGATCAAAAGTAATTTCGCTAGGGTTACCTTCAGAAAGCGCTGCAGTTTCTGGTATATTTTCATAATCAATCTTAGCTATTATTATAGCTGTAAACTCTCTACTAAATTTGGCCAAAACCCAAAATATAGTAGCCAGTAACAGAAAGAAAAGAAAGCGTTTTACTTTTCCATTTTTATCTTTTTTAAAAAATCCTTTCGGCATAGCACTTCTTTTGAAAGTCAATAAAGTTAACTAAAAAATAAGGAGGGAAATTGTTTCTGCGGATTTTTATTTAGAAGATTTATTAAAATACTCGATTTCAGAAAAGCCAATCCGTATCCAAAAAACTGAATAAACACGGCTGCCACTGAAAGCATTCCAATATAAATACTTTTATTTTTGAAGGAAGAATCTATTAAAATTAGTAATAAATAAAAACCAAGCGGCATTAAAAAGAGTGAAGACAATAAAAGTAAAAACATAAAGGAAGTTACTACAAATAAAACAAACAACGTAGGAAACCAATAAGTAAGCTTTGATGCAGAAGGATGCCATTTATTCAAAATTGGTCTAACTAGACCGAATTTTTTTACCTGTATGTAAAATTTTTCCCAAGAAATACGCCTTTTATGATAAACATAGGCGTTTGGCAGAAAAGTTGTTTTATAACCAGCCTTTAAGATACGCTGGGAAAGATCTGGATCCTCACCAGGATGTATTTTTGAATACCCACCCGTTTTTATGAACACTTCTTTAGAAATACCCATATTAAAGCTTCGAGGTTCAAAATTGGTGATACTTTTTTTGCTACCGCGAATTCCTCCAGTTGTAAAAAAGGAAGTCATAGTATAATTTATAGCTTTTTGTAAAGGAGAAAAACTTTTATGGGCTGCATCTGCACCACCAAAACAATGGTAAAATGATTTATTTAGAAATAAATTTACCGTAGTTAAATAATGTTCTGGTAATAAACAATCTGAATCTAAAATTATAAAATAGTTACCCTTAGCTTGTTTCATCCCAAAATTACGAGAATCTCCTGGGCCTGAATTTGGTTTAAAATAATAGGAAATGGCTAATTTATCCTCAAATTGTTTTACTATAGCTTCAGCCGTTTCTGAAGAACCATCTTCTACTAGTACAATTTCAAAGTCATCCTGAAAATCGAGAGCTGTAAAACTTTCCAAAAGCTCCTTTACTTCCTGCGGTCGGTTATATACTGGAATTATAAAGGAGTATTTTTGTTGCATTGTACAAAGTTAGTTAAATAAAAAAAGCCACCCACTTTCGTGGATGGCTTTCCATAACAAATTATGAAAAATTAGTTTTTCAATACTTTGAATGTACCTGTTTTACCCGCAACAGTTACTTCCATAATGTAAGTACCTGAAGTTAAACCAGAAATATCAAGATCTGTAGTAGTAGCACCAACTTTAGTTACTAATACTTTTTGACCTAACAAGTTATACATAGATACAGTATCTATGTTATTAATAGCGTTTAGTGAAAGACGTCCATTAGTTGGGTTTGGATAGAAAGAGAAACCTTCAAGTGTATTATTTGCAACACTCAATGGGTTACAGTTACCAATCATCTTATACACCACTTCTCGTGTAGCATCTGGCACAGTCCAGAAACCATCAGCTGCATTAAACTGAGCTGATGCCTCACCTTCTACAGGTATGTCGGTAGAAAACAACCAGTAAACTGTTGACTGGTTAGTTCCAGTTCCCATACTAACCTCAATCCAATACTTAGTATCCGAACCAGAATCTCCAGCAAATGTAAATGGAGTAAGTGCTAAACTTGTATCAAACCTGTAAGCTACTGGGTTAGTCCAAGGAGCTGAACTCAAAATAGTTGGAACAACAGTCTCGCTACCTATTATTGTACCTGGTAAGCCAGCTGCATTATCATAATAAACAACGTTTGCAGTTGTTGGAGCATCTTCTGGAGCAAAAGTTAAGAAAGAAACCTCTATAGTATCTAAAACAAAATCCTCACCAGCAGTAACAGCAATATCTGCAGCAGCTTTATAATCAGAATCAATTCCAGAACCAACACCACCATTACCATCTCCTGTAATTACGTGTGCCTGATCACAAGGAGAACCGCCGCCGCCGCCAAGAGCATCTGTTCCAAATTCTAAATTTGCGAAAAGCTCTCCTTCATCTGACTCAGCTTGTAATTCAATTCTACCAATTGCATCATCAGATATAAATCCAATAAAATTTTCGGTAGCTGGAGTGTTTGAAACAGTAAACGTATCTAATAGAACATCACTAGTATCAAATATGCGAATATCAGCATTTTCCACATTAGTGACATATAAATCCAATCCTACCGCATAAGCACCATCTGGGGCAAAAGAAATAATTGTATATTCTGTAAACACATTTGCCCCCATAAGAGTTGATGTGTTTCCTATAGCCGTAGCACCTACATAAACTACATCTGTTGCACTCGCAGTAATATTAAAACCATCTATTAGTTCACCAGCAGCAAAACAACCACCTCCAGCACTACTAACGACTGCACCACAAGTAACAATTTCACCAGTACCTGGACCACCATCAAAATCTTCAGAGACGAAAGCTCCTGTATATGCTGCTTCAAAAACCGTTTTATCGGAATAAGAAGTAATAGACATAATACCACGTTCATTTGTGATTGAAGTAGTACCACCTTCAACTATAACAGTTCGAGGGGCAATAGGAATAAATTGATCAAAACTAACAGCCGAGATAGGTTTTTCATAGTTAACAATTGTAGAAATTGGATCAGGCAAACTAGTTGCTGGCGCCTCAATGCTTTTATTTTGGCTAAAACCTATAGCACAAAAAAATAATAAAAATAATGTTGTAATTTTTTTCATAATTAAGATTGTTTTAAAAGTTAAAAAAAGTTTTTAATTGAATGGTTAAAGATATTTAAAAAAATATCAAAAAAAAAATATATATCGAAATTCCCTAAATTAAACCCAATAAAAAAAGCCACCCACTTTCGTGGATGGCTTTCCATAACAAATTATGAAAAATTAGTTTTTCAATACTTTGAATGTACCTGTTTTACCCGCAACAGTTACTTCCATAATGTAAGTACCTGAAGTTAAACCAGAAATATCAAGATCTGTAGTAGTAGCACCAACTTTAGTTACTAATACTTTTTGACCTAACAAGTTATACATAGATACAGTATCTATGTTATTAATAGCGTTTAGTGAAAGACGTCCATTAGTTGGGTTTGGATAGAAAGAGAAACCTTCAAGTGTATTATTTGCAACACTCAATGGGTTACAGTTACCAATCATCTTATACACCACTTCTCGTGTAGCATCTGGCACAGTCCAGAAACCATCAGCTGCATTAAACTGAGCTGATGCCTCACCTTCTACAGGTATGTCGGTAGAAAACAACCAGTAAACTGTTGACTGGTTAGTTCCAGTTCCCATACTAACCTCAATCCAATACTTAGTATCCGAACCAGAATCTCCAGCAAATGTAAATGGAGTAAGTGCTAAACTTGTATCAAACCTGTAAGCTACTGGGTTAGTCCAAGGAGCTGAACTCAAAATAGTTGGAACAACAGTCTCGCTACCTATTATTGTACCTGGTAAGCCAGCTGCATTATCATAATAAACAACGTTTGCAGTTGTTGGAGCATCTTCTGGAGCAAAAGTTAAGAAAGAAACCTCTATAGTATCTAAAACAAAATCCTCACCAGCAGTAACAGCAATATCTGCAGCAGCTTTATAATCAGAATCAATTCCAGAACCAACACCACCATTACCATCTCCTGTAATTACGTGTGCCTGATCACAAGGAGAACCGCCGCCGCCAGAAAAATCACCGTACATTACGAAAGGCATACCTTGTGGCCCTACATCTACCATAGGAGCATATACTCCAGCAGTATTTTGTAGTGAATTTCCAGTAGTTGAACTTCCTATAATTGCAATAGGTGGAGCCCAAGGACCAGAAGCACCAGAGCCTTCAAGACTCCACTCAATCCAGTAAGTACCCGCAGTTAATGAAAGTCCTGTAGTTAGAGCTGTTGCTCTTTGAATTTCTCTAGAAGTACCTCCGGGAGCACTTTCTAATTGTCTAAAAGCATCGGTAGCTATTACACCATCAAGAACATCTGTAGAAAGATCCCCCCATATTACACTCGCTCCACCGCCGCTTGGATCACCATCCCAAACCTGCATGTATAAAGCAGTAATTGAAGGTGCGGTAGCTCCTGTTTGGTATCCAAATACGTCTATTGAAGTAATGTCATAATCATTGCTAAGTACTACATCATCTGCAACACTATAACCGCTTATAAATGAAACTCCATTACCGTATGTTCCCATCCCTAATGAAGTATCTTCTAATAGACTTACATCAGGAGATCCAACTATATTAAAGTAAGGACCATTGTCATAAACTAGAGCATCAGGACCTTTGTGATATGTTCCTGTAAAAGGAACAAAAACATTTGTATTAATTTCCGTAGAAACTACGCCAGTTGTTTCTCCAACTGATACAGCCGTAGAATTGTAATAAGCCGCTGGAAGTGGAACAGATTGCGTAGGTGCCTTAATTTCTTTACTTTGATTCTGGCTAAAACCTATAGCGCAGAAACTAAGAAAAACTAACATCATAATTTTTTTCATAATAAGATTGTTTTAAAAGTTAAAAAAATAATTGAAGCCATAAAGATATTTAAAAAATAATTGCTGACAAAATTCCAAAGGAAATATCTCAGGGCAAACTCACACTTTATTAAATGAACTACCCCGAGGCAGAGCCGTCGAGGTATCAAAACAATGTTAATTGATTT
>CAZFUX010000025.1:0-18001 GCA_964522085.1 uncultured Aequorivita sp. | reverse complement strand
ATAATTTAAAATACGAAAAAACTAATGGGGAAACAAAAGGATAAGCATAAAATATTAATAACATCTTTTGTGGCTTCTTTGGGTATTATTGGTATTCAATTTTGGTTAAGTTTTTAGATTTAAGAACTTTGTAATTCCTTTAGGGTTTGGAATATTTTTAGCAATTATAGGTATCATTGTTTCACAAGCTCCACAACAATCCATTTATTTTCCATATTCGTTTAGTGTTTTATCTGTTTCTTTAGGTGATAAAATGCCTTTAACTTATGGTATTTCCTCTGTTACGGTATTTAGTATTGTATGCTTTTTAATAACAAGCATTCTTGGTTATATTGATATTAAAAAATTAAATGTCAAATAAGCGTTTGCTTATAATTAATGACTTATTAGTATTTTTTTTAACTAGATTGAATTCCTTGTATTTTATATAATTTTTTTCTGGAGTTGTGTTTTTAGAAATGTTGCACAACCTTTTTCTTTAGTTTGTAATAGCTATAATTAAATTGAAAAAACGGAAAATTATAATGTGTTTTAGAATAGTGTTGTAGTTTTTTTGGAGAGTAACGAATTTAGTAAATACAAACTGAATAAAAAATCCGAGAGGGTTCTCGTGAATAGGCTATAGCTAAGCAATTAATTATTAACGGCTAAAATTCGATATTTTCTAATTTCACTTTAAAATAAAAAAAACGCCCTTCATTTCTGAAGGGCGTTTTAAGCTTATTAAAAAAAGGATAATTAATCTCTCTTTCTATCTCTATCACGGCTATTGCGATCATCACGGCCACGGTTGTCGCGGCTGCGATTATCACGTCCACCGCTACGGTTGTCGTCGCGTGGTGGACGTTCTTTGTAACCTTCTGGTTTTGGCAACAACGCTTTTCTAGAAACTTTATCTTTCTTCGTTCTTGGGTCGAAACCTATGAATTTTACGTCAAAAACATCGCCCATGTTTACTACATCGGTTACGTTTTCTGTGCGTTCCCAAGCTAGTTCGCTTACGTGAAGTAAGGTTTCGTTTCCTGGAGCATCCATATATTCTACAACGGCACCAAAGTCTAGCATTTTAATTACTTTCACTTCGTATACGCTTCCAACTTCAGGCTTAAAGGTAAGAGAGTCAATTTTTGCTAAAACAGCATCGATTCCTTCTTGACCAGTACCTAAAATTTCAACAATACCTTCTTCTGTTACAGGGTCTTCGTTTATAACGATTGTACAACCTGTTACTTTTTGAAGTTCTTGAATTACTTTTCCACCTGGTCCAATAAGGGCTCCAATGTATTCATTAGGAATACGAACGGTAACCATTTTTGGAGCGTATGACTTCACGTCTTCACGAGGTGCAGCAATAGCTTCGGTCAATTTACCAAGAATGTGTAAACGACCATCTCTTGCTTGGTTTAAGGCAGCTACAAGAATTTCATAACCCAGTCCTTTTACTTTAATGTCCATCTGGCAAGCGGTAATACCATCTGCTGTTCCGGTTACTTTAAAGTCCATATCGCCTAAGTGATCTTCATCACCTAAAATATCTGAAAGTACTGCGTATTTTCCAGAAGCGCCATCAGAAATTAATCCCATTGCAATACCAGAAACTGGTTTCGTCATTTGGATACCTGCATCCATCATTGCCATAGTTCCTGCACAAACAGTTGCCATAGAAGAAGAACCGTTAGATTCTAAAACCTCTGAAACTACACGTACAGTGTATGGGCAATCTGCTGGTACCATTCCTTTTAATGCACGTTGCGCCAAGTTACCGTGTCCTACCTCACGACGAGATGTTCCACGAATAGGTCTTGCTTCACCTGTACAAAAAGGAGGGAAGTTATAGTGAAGGTAGAATGTTTCTTCGCCTTCATACGATGGCATATCAATTTTGTTTGCTTCTCTTGAAGTTCCCAAAGTTACTGTTGCCAATGCTTGCGTTTCTCCACGAGTAAACAAAGCTGAACCGTGAACTGACGGTAAATAATCAACCTCACACCAGATTGGGCGAATGTCAACAGTTTTACGACCGTCAAGACGTAAACCTTCATTTAAGGTTAAATCACGAATTGCAGATTTTTCTGCTTTACGGTAGTACTTTGAAACCAAGCCACCATAATCTGCTAATTCTTCTTCAGAGAATGTAGCTTTAATTGAATCTTTTATTTCAGAAAAAGCAGCACTACGTTCGTGTTTTGCCGAACCGGCTTGTGCAATAGCATATACTTTATCATACGCCATATCGTAAACCTTTTTCTCAAGGTCTGCGTCTTCTCTTTCTGCTGGGTACTCACGTGTTTCCTTTTTTCCAAAGGCTTCAGCAAGTCTAAGCTGCGCGGCACATTGTACTTTAATATGCTCATGAGCAAATTTAATTGCTTCGGTCATTTCTTCTTCAGAAATTTCCTTCATTTCACCTTCAACCATCATTACAGAATCTGCAGAAGCTCCGATCATCATATCGATGTCTGACTCTTCTAATTGTGCTCTTGTTGGGTTTATGATGAATTTACCATCAATTCTTCCTACACGTGCTTCAGAAATAGCACATTCAAAAGGGAAATCTGAAAGTTGAATAGCTGCAGAAGCTGCAAGACCTGCCATTGCATCTGGCATAACATCATCGTCATGACTCATCAACTGAATCATTACTTGTGTTTCAGAGTGATAATCTTTTGGGAATAATGGGCGTAGTACACGATCCACCAAACGCATTGTTAATACTTCACCATCACTTGGTCTTGCTTCTCTTTTGAAGAAACCACCAGGATAACGGCCAGAAGCTGCGAATTTTTCACGGTAGTCTACCGTTAATGGTAAGAAATCTAGGTCTTTTTGCTCGTAATTTGAAACGACTGTACAAAGCAACATACATTTACCGGATTGAACAACTACAGAACCGTGGGCCTGTTTTGCCAATTTTCCGGTTTCGATGGAGATTTCTCTTCCATCACCAAGGTCTATGACCTCTTTAAATACTTTAGGTATCATTTGTTTTTCATTTTTGTGCTCTAAAGCTTTTGCTTTTCTAGCAATAGCGGAGGAGTACGTTAATTTTGGTCAAAGTCTGATTTTCAGACTTAGTGTTGTTGTGTTGTTGTGTTGTTGTGGTTTGACCAATGAAAAACTAAAGGTTAGCCTTCTTTATAAATTTTTCAATTCCTTGAAAAAAATCCCGAAGCTAATTCGGGTTAAAAAACAAAGGAGCCTAATGGCTCCTTTATATTCTTACTTACGTAATCCTAATTCTTTAACGATAGCACGGTAACGAAGTACATCTTTCTTGGTTAAATAATCCAAAAGAGCTCTTCTTTTACCTACTAACATTACCAAAGAACGCTCAGTGTTGTAGTCCTTGTGGTTTGCTTTAAGATGCTTTGTTAAATGCTCTATTCTATAAGTGAATAATGCAATTTGTCCTTCTGCAGAACCTGTGTCTGTTGCAGATTTTCCGTGTTTTTTGAAAATCGCTTCTTTTTCTTTAATGTCTAAATACATGCTAATATTTGTGTAAATGATTTTTATGTATCGATTACCTTTTTGATAATCAAGGGTGCAAAAGTAATAAAAGTATTCAGTATTAAGTAGTCAGGAATCAGTTTTTTTAAAACTTTTGAAAATTATGCGCTTTTCTCAATTTTTTCGCACAGTGGTCTGTTTAAAACCAAATCTAAGTATAGATTGATTTTTCGTTTTAGGTCTTTACGATGTGTTATAAAATCTAAGAATCCGTGTTCTAAAAGAAATTCTGCCGTTTGGAAACCTTCTGGAAGTTCTTTTCCTGTTGTATCACGTACAATGCGAGGTCCAGCAAAACCAATTAATGCTCCTGGTTCACCAATATTTATATCTCCTAGCATTGCGAAAGAAGCCGTAGTTCCTCCAGTAGTTGGGTCTGTAGATAATGAGATGTATGGTATTGCTGCATCATCTAGTTGTGCAAGTTTTACACTGGTTTTTGCAAGTTGCATTAACGATAGCGCGGCTTCCATCATACGGGCACCACCGCTTTTTGAAATTATTAATAGAGGAATCTTCTTTTTAAGGGAATAATCTGCCGCACGGGCAATTTTTTCGCCTACAACGCTTCCCATAGAACCGCCAATAAAGCTGAAATCCATACAAGCAATAACCAAATCTGCGCCCATGGACTTACCAACGGCGCAGCGAATAGCGTCTTTAAGACCTGTTTTGTCTTGAGCTTCTTTAAGCCTGTCTACATATTTCTTTTTATCCTCAAACTTCAGTGTGTCTTGAGAGGTTAAGTTTTTATCAAGTTCTTTAAACTTGTTGTTGTCAAATAAAATTTCGAAATATTCCTTACTACCTATTCGCACATGATAGCCATCTTCTGGGCTTACGTAAAAGTTTTTTTCTAACTCTTCGCTATCTACAATTTTACCAGTTGGCGATTTATACCAGAGTCCCTTTGGGACGTCTTTTTTATCTTCGGTTGGAGTCTGTATTCCTTTTTTTGTTCTTTTAAACCAAGGCATAATTTAGTTATGAGTTATGAGTTATGAGAATTCAGTTCTCGGTTCTCGGTTATTTGTGATTATTTGAGTAAAAATTTAAATATGTGTTGCACTTATATTTTCAATCGTATTACTCCTCTTTAGAGTCTAGGGGTTAAATTTATAAAGTATTCACATTATTTAAATCTTCAAAAGCTTTGCTAAGCCTTTTCTTAAAAGTGATTTCGCCATCGCGAAGCCATTTTCTTGGATCGTAATATTTTTTGTTTGGAAGGTCATCGCCTTCAGGATTTCCTATTTGGGTTTTTAGGTATTCTATATTATTCACCATATAATCGCGTACTCCTTCTGTGAATGCGAATTGCATGTCGGTGTCTATATTCATTTTAATAACTCCGTAACCAATTGCTTCGCGAATTTCTTCTAATGTAGAACCGCTTCCACCATGAAAAACAAAATCTATTGGGTTGGGTCCTGTGTTAAATTTTTTCTGAACAAACTCTTGCGAGTTTTTCAAAATGATAGGAGTCAACTTTACGTTTCCGGGTTTGTAAACGCCGTGTACATTTCCAAATGCAGCGGCAATGGTAAATTGGTCGCTTATTTTTGAAAGTTCTTCATAAGCATAAGCAACTTCATCAGGCTGAGTGTATAGTTTTGACGAATCTACATCGGTATTATCTACGCCATCTTCTTCACCGCCTGTAATACCTAATTCAATTTCCAAGGTCATTCCCATTTTGCTCATGCGTTCCAAATAGCGTTTGCAAATTTCAATATTTTCTTCAATAGGTTCTTCGGAAAGATCGATCATATGAGAACTATAGAGCGGTTTTCCGTTTTCTTTGTAGAATTTTTCGCCAGCATCAAGCAGACCATCAATCCAAGGAAGTAATTTTTTAGCACAATGGTCTGTGTGAAGGATAATGGTAGCACCGTATACTTCAGCAAGTTCGTGAATATGTTTTGCGCCAGCTACGCCTCCTGCGATTGCTGCTTTCTCGTTTTCGTTGGAAAGTCCTTTTCCTGCATTAAAATGTGATCCACCATTAGAAAACTGAATGATAACTGGTGCATTGAGTGCGGCAGCAGTTTCCATCACAGCATTAACGCTATCTGAACCCACAACATTTACTGCGGGCATCGCAAAGCCTTTTTCTTTTGCGTATTGATGTATTTTTTGAACTTCTTTTCCGGTAGCTACTCCTGGTTTTATTCCGTGACTCATGATTTTTGTATAAATCGTTATTTATATTCTTTGCTATATTCCCCTTTTGGGGTTAAGGGGACAAAAATAACAAATTTTAATGGTTTAGAATGGATAGTTAATTCCTATGTTATAAACAGCTTTGGAGAAATTATAATCTTTAAACCATCGTTCGCCTACAGCTCTTCCTGGGTTGTGGGTTTTAAAACCGATGTCGAAACGAAAAACAAAAAAACCAAAATCATACCGAAGTCCAAAACCAGAAGCTACTGCAATTTCTTTTAAATCTTTAATTCCATTAAACTTAAATGATGGTTCATTAATTTCGTCCAATACGTTCCATATGTTTCCAGCATCTATAAAGAGTGCACCTTTAAAGTCGCCTAAAATAGTAAATCTGTATTCTGCATTAAAGGCAAGTTTAAAATTTGCATCGTTAAAATCGAGCACGCTCCCGCTACTTCCTGGTCCAAGATCATAAGCTTTCCAACCCCTATTGTCGTTGGTGCCACCTGCGAAATAACTTCTGGTAAAAGGGATGCTGTTACTGTTGCTGTAAGGAATAGCAATACCTCCAAAGGCTCGTGCGGCAACTATATTTCCGCTATTTATTTCCCAGTGTTTAATGTATTCGGCTTCTCCTTTTATGTATTGTGAATAAACAATGCCAAGGGTTTCATAATTTCCATTCGAATTTTTTTGAAGTCCAGCAAGGTTTGCAATACTAGAGAGTAGATTTCCAGCAGATTCTAACTTTATGCGTAAACGCGAAAAATTATTATCGTTTATGTTTTCACGCGTGTCCCTAGTTAAGGTTACGTTAGAGGCAAAAATTAAATTGTTTTCGGTTAGTCTAATTTCACGTTCGGCAATGCTCACAACGTCATTAAAAGTATCATCATCAGTAGCAATGCTTTTGTCTAATACATCACTAATAAATTGTTCCGTCTCTAAAGGAATCTCTAGCTGTGGGTCATCGGATGGATTGTTAAAATCATAATCTAAATCCTGTGCTATTTTGTTTAGACTGTTAAAAGAACTTCTGTAAACATTATAATAATTATCAGTATTTAAATTTCTTACATATTGAAGGTTTAACAAATCGATTTGATAGGTAAGTATTTTTGAAGGCTTCCATCTATAATTATATACGGCATTTGCGCTTTGCCTATCCAGCCCAATATTATTTTGAGCACTAAGCCCTAAACTTATACTGGTTGAAGGCGACATGTATTTTGGGATCATTTTTTCAGTATTTATAGGAAAAAGGATTCTAGGAAACGTAAGTTTTACATCGCCTCCAAATTCTGAAATATTAAAAAATTTGCTATCGCTTTTCGCAGCATCTTTTGAAGATCCAAGGCTTCCACGGCCTGAAAGTTCCAAAACCTCTGCTCCACGAAAAATATTTCTAAAAATCATATTACCACTAAAACTGACACCAAATTGTTGAATTGTAGAAGTGTAAGCATCAAAATCTGTCCCTAATGTAAATTTATCACGCGGACTTAACAGGATGGTTGAGTTTAATAGTGTTCCAGTGGTATCATTGGCCACTTCAGTATAATTGATGTTTGGGTATTTAAAAATGCTAAGATCGCTTATTTGGTTATATGTCAATGTACGATCTATGTCTCTGTAAATTTTTCCTGGAATTATTGAAATAGCATCGGTAATGGCTTTTGGGCGAAAGCGCATTTTGCCATAGCTAACAAGTTTATATCCTTTATAGCTTATGGAATCTTGATATTTTTTATCGCGGTTTTCGTAGCTAAAGTCAGTAATAATTTTAACTTCATTAATAGTATGTACTTTAAACGGTTTTGTATATGTGCTATCATTTTTAGTTATTGTTCGGTCTGGAATTATATACGTTATATCGGCCTTGTGGCTCGTGTTTAGTGTATCTGCCTCAAAACCTACGTAATCTTGTTCAAAATAATAAAGCCCTGAATTTCTAAATTGTATGGTCAATCGGTCGCGTTCGTTTACAAAATCTTGGGCGGTATATTGTTTTGCAGGAACTATAAAAGATTTGTTTTTAGTAACTTGAAAAAGTGAATCAACCACAGGCGAACTAATTTTTTCGATTATTGTATCGCCCACAAAATAAGGTTTATGTTTTTTTACCGAATAGATAATTTCAGCACTTTTTTTCTTCTTTTCACTTGGAATGATTTTGTAATCTACTTCATCATTAAAATAGCCATAACTTGCGTACCATCGTTTTAAACGTTCTATAGACTTTTCAATCCGATTCTCTGTTATTATTACGGGGGCATCGCCAGATTTTTGAAGCCATTTATTTAACCCCACATAACCGCTGTCTATTGCATCTACTTGTTTTTTTGAAAGAAAACGAATAAGCCGTTCCTCTCGTTTAGGATTTTTATGTAACCATTTAGTGTATGTAGAATCTGGATGCGGGTCTGCAAGATTATATACTAATAATCCAAAAGGAAAGCCAATTAATGGAATAGAAGGATTTGGTTTTTGCGCTAATTGACTGTACACTCCAGCATCTTTGGTTTCTACGCTATCTACAAGAATAGTATTTTTTGTGAGTAAATACTTTCCGTCTGGAACGCGTTTTACCACATTACACGAAAAAAATAGGCCAATTAATACTATAAATAATGATATTTTTGTGTGGGTGCGCATCAAGTGTACGTTTTTATTCAAATTCAAAAATACTATATTTTGGTTAGTAAAAATCAAACAAAATTAATAGCGAGTCTTCAACAAAAAAAGTACCGTGACCAAACAGGTCTTTTTGTAGGTGAAGGTCCAAAAGTTATTGCCGAATTGCTAAATGAAGGTTTAAAGCTTCATTGGTGTTTTAGTACGGATGCTTCTCAAATTATTGCTGAAAATCATTTTCATATTACGGAAATGGAGCTTAAAAAAATAAGTTCATTAAATACGGCAAACAAATCTTTAGCTGTTTTTGAAATACCCAAACAAAATAAAATACAGGATTCAGGTTTAATTGTTGCCTTGGATGCCGTTCGCGACCCTGGAAACCTTGGAACCATTATTCGTCTTTGTGATTGGTTTGGGGTGCAACAATTACTATGTTCTGAGGATACTACGGATTGTTATAATCCAAAAGTGGTTCAGGCAACAATGGGTTCTTTAGCAAGGGTTCAGGTTCATTATGTATCGCTTTCAGAATATTTTGAGAATACAAAATTATCAATTTATGGAGGTTTTATGGATGGAAAAAATATCTATTCAGAAAAACTCTCGAAAAATGGAATTGTTGTAATGGGTAACGAGGCTAACGGAATTTCAGAAGCAATACTTCAAAAAATATCTCGCAAAATAGCGATACCTCGTTTTGGAAATTCTCAACAAACAGAAAGCCTTAATGTGGCTACTGCAACTGCTATACTTTTAAGTGAATTTAGAAGGTTTACTGAAAAGTAAAATTTATAAAAATAGCACGTGAAGATAGTTTTTCAATATTACCAGTCCACGGGCTATTTGGATCATCATCTGCCACAAGTTCATCACTCATAGCAAAAACCCCACGTATGGAAGGCGTGAATTTAAAGTAAAATAAATAGAAATCTATTCCAAAACCAAGTTCGTAATAAAAAGTATTATTTGTCATTCTGAACTTTCCTTGCTCGTTATCCTCAGGGTTTTTTTGGTTACTGGAAAGGTTTAAGGAAGTAGAAACACCAGCCAAAACAAAGGGTTTAACATTGTTTAATCTTTTGGTTGAAAATTTCACCAAAAGCGGTACGTGAATGTATGTAGATCTTACATCGCGTAGAGAGTCTTTTGCTCCTAGTAAACCAGGAAAATCTAGTGTGCGCTGTGTAAAATAAAGCCCAGGCTCTAAACGTAGATTTATATATTCGTGAAGGCACATATCGCCTACAAGACCAACATTAAAACCGGTAGTTTTTTCTACTAGTATGTCTGTATTATCATTATCAAACTGGTTTTTGTAGTCTATTTTAAAATCATAGCTATTAAATCCTAAATAGTAGCCATAAGAAAACCGTTTGTTGTCTATACTGCCTCTTCCAGCAGTGGCATCATTTGCCAGTCGTTCCCTTGTAAACCATTTGCTTTGAGCATGAAAGCTTTGTGTTGCCAATAATAGTATAAGTACAAAAAGTAACTTCTTCATAAATTTATTTACTAGCATTATAAATGGTTGCCACGCCAAAAGTTTGTGGTTTGTTTTCCACTTCTTTAAACCCAATAGTTAGCAAAATATTGTTGAGCTTTTCACCAAATGGAAATGTTGAAGCACTCTCACTTAAATATTTATAAGCAACTTTGTCTTTAGAAAATAAAGTGCCAACCAAAGGCAAAATAGTTTTTGAATAGATATAATACCCCTGTTTGAAAGGAAATTTAGTAGGAACAGATGTTTCTAATATAACAAATATGCCATCTTTTTTTAAAACCCGAAGTATTTCTGAAAGTCCTTTTTTAAGATTTTCAAAATTACGGATGCCAAAGGAAACAGTTATAGCATCGAACATATTATCTTCAAAAGGCAGCGCTTCAGAATCTGCTTGTATAAATTCTATTTTTTCTGAAATGGTTTTCCCCAAAACTTTTTTGCGAGCCACGGAAAGCATTCCTTCGGAAAGATCGAGGCCAATAATTTTTTCTGCGGAAGTATTTTTAGCAAACTGAATGGCAAGATCACCAGTGCCGGTAGCAATATCTAAAATTGACTGCGGACTTTTTTCAGCCACCATTTTAATTACTTTTTTTCGCCATTTAACATCAGATCCTAATGAAATTACACGATTTAAACCGTCGTAGTTTTCAGAAATAGTATCGAACATCTGTTCAACTTGTTTCTTTTTACCTTCCGTAGAATCTTTATAAGGAGTTATTTTCTTTTCCATAAATTGCGTTGGCAAAATTACTATTTTTTAATGAAATTGGAATCGAAATTGAAGCTGAAACTAAAACTGTGTTAGAATGTGATAATCTAGTTGTTACTGCGAACTGAAATTTATAACTAAAAGGGGAAACTGAAAACTGCAACTGAATACTAAACACTGCCTTTTATTTCTATATCTTTGCTCACTTTTATTTTAAAGTGTAAAATTATACTTCAATGAAAATTATCATTGCCGGCGCCGGTGAGGTAGGGTTTCACCTTGCAAAATTGCTTTCTTTTGAATCGCAAAACATAACACTTATAGACACAAATCGGGATGCTTTGGCGCATGCCGATACACATTTGGATATTCGCGTAGTGCGTGGAGATTCCACATCTATAGCAGTTTTAAAAGATTCACGAGTTAGTGAAACCGATTTGGTTATTGCAGTAACTTCTAGCGAAACCACAAATATTACAGTTTGTGTACTTGCAAAACAGCTGGGAGCCAAACGCACCATTGCTAGAATTTCCAATACTGAATTTATAGATAGAAAAGATGAAGTAGGTTTTACAAAAATTGGAATCGATGAATTAATTTCTCCAGAATCACTGGCTTCTAATGAAATTGAATTGCTACTAAACCAAAGTGCTTTTAATGACACCTATGAGTTTGAAAATGGAGCTTTAACGATGATAGGTTTAAGCCTTCCGCGCACCTCGGCTTTTGTGGGCAAAACAGTAAAAGAAGTTGCAGAACTTCACCCAGAATTACGCTATACACCTATTGCGTTACAACGTTTTGGCACCCAATATACTATAATACCACGTGGCGATACACTGTTTAAAGAAGGTGATCAAGTTTATTTTACAACGTGTAAAAATGGTTTAGAGCAAATTTTTAAGCTTACCAGAAAAGTGAAGCAAGAAATTAAAAATGTAATGATTCTTGGCGGAAGTAAAATTGGCTACAAAACCGCAATGGATCTTTGTAAAAGTAGCTTTAATGTGAAGCTAATTGAAAGCAATAAAGAAAAAGCTTTCGAAATTGCCGACGATATTCCAGGTTGCCTAGTAATTAATGGCGATGGTAGAAATGTAGATTTGTTAACCGAAGAATCTCTGGAAGATATGGATGCCTTTATCTCTGTTACCGGAAATAGCGAAACCAACATAATGTCTTGTTTGGTGGCAAAATCTAAAGGTGTAAAAAAGGCTATTGCCTTGGTAGAGAATATGGATTATTTTCAGCTTTCACATTCCATTGGTATCGATACATTAATCAATAAAAAGCTATTGGCCGCAAACAATATTTTCCGTTATGTTAGGAGAGGTGAAGTTGTTGCCATGACGAAACTTAACAATATGAATGCTGAACTACTGGAATTTATGGTTTCATCTCATTCTAAAGTTTGCAATAAAAAAATAAAAGACCTTAATTTTCCTGCTTCTGCTATTATTGGAGGGGTTATTAGAAACGGTGAGGGTATAATTGCTCTTGGTGATTTTCAGATTAAACATGGCGATAGGGTAGTGGTTTGCTGTCTTCCACAATCCATAGAGAAAGTGGAGAAACTTTTCATTTAATGAATTCACTAACTAAATTAAATTATAGAATAATCACCCATTTAATGGGTCTTTTACTTATGGTGAATGGTGGCTTTATGCTACTCTCTTCCATAGTTAGCTGGTATTATAAAGATGGTGTTCTTCAAGAAATGCTTTTGGCCGGTACGGTAGCATTGGGAGTTGGTGGGCTTATAATGCTCTTAACCAAAAACCACCGAAAGGAAATCCAAAAACGTGAAGGTTATATAATTGTAGCTTTTGGTTGGGTTTTCATGGCGCTAATTGGAACACTACCTTATTTATTCACGGGTGCTATTCCTAGTTTCACCAATGCTTTTTTTGAAACAATGAGCGGGTATACCACAACTGGGGCTTCTGTTTTGACAGATATTGAAGCCGTTCCGAGAGGTGTGCTTTTTTGGAGAAGCATTACTCATTGGATTGGCGGAATGGGGATTATCGTTTTGGCAATTGCAATTTTACCGTTGCTCGGTATTGGTGGTATGCAGCTTTTTGCTGCAGAAGCACCTGGGCCTGGTGGAGATAAACTTCATCCGAGAATTACGGATACCGCGAAAAGACTATGGCTTATTTATGTGGGCTATACCTTGGCAGAAACCATTTTATTGAAGCTTGCAGGAATGAGTTTTTTCGATGCTATCAACCATTCGCTTGCAACTTTAAGTACTGGTGGGTTTTCAACCAAAAACGCGAGTGTAGCTTATTGGAACGACAATCCGATGGTACAATACATTATCATATTCTTTATGTTTTTGGCAGGAAGTAATTTCGTGTTAAGCTATTTCGCATTTAAGCGTAAATTTCAAAAGATATTTCAAGACGAAGAATTCAAGCTTTATTCTATTCTTATTGTTGGGCTTACCATTGTAGCAGCGCTTTTAATTTATTTTGAAGCAGATATTACTTTTTCTAGTATTGCACACCCAATGGTTTGGGGTCCATTTGAAAGCGCTGTAAGACACGCCCTTTTTCAAGTGCTTTCAATTATAACCACCACAGGTTTCGTGAGTGCAGATTACACATTATGGACTCCGTTTTTAACTATTTTCTTTTTCGGAATGATATTTTTGGGTGGTTGTGCGGGTTCAACGGCCGGTGGTATAAAAATAATGCGTCATCTAATTATGGTAAAAAATGGAGTGCTCGAATTTAAAAGAACCCTTCACCCACACGCTATTTTACCCGTTCGTTACAACCGAAAATCGGTTCCGCAGCCTATTGTTTTTAATATTCTAGGCTTCTTCATTCTTTATATGCTTTCTTTCATTGTGGGGACTTTGGTTTTTTCTTGGTTGGGTTTAGATTTTAATACGGCTCTTGGTGGGGCTGCCTCAACGCTAGGTAATGTGGGGCCAGCACTTGGTAATCTTGGACCGGTAGATAATTATTCTGCGTTACCAGCCGCCGCAAAATGGTGGGCTAGTTTCTTAATGCTCATTGGAAGATTGGAATTGTTTACTGTGCTTATTCTGCTTACACCTTTTTTCTGGAGAAATAGATAATTCAATATTCAAAGTTCAACCCTTCGACTCCGCTCAGGGTGACAATCACAAAACTTTAAGTTTAGCCTGAAATTACTTTTACTTGTGAAGCCATTTTTTTCGCTTTTTCAGTTACTTCTAAAATATTTCCGTCTAGATTATCATAAGTTAAAACAACACCCATTCTTCTGTAAGGTCGTGAAGTATGTTTTCCAAAAATTCTGAAATCTGTTTTAGGTGAAGCTGCTATTATTTCCAAACCTTCATACGTTGGGTTTTCTGAATTTTCTGAAGCTAGAATTACTGCGCTGGTTCCAATACGTTCTTGTGTTATTTCTGGAATTGGAAGCCCTAGAATGGCTCTTAGGTGCAATTCAAATTCATTGAAATTTTGTGTTTTGGCGAGTGTTACCATTCCAGTGTCATGTGGACGTGGCGAAAGTTCTGAAAAATAAACGCCATCATCTGCCACAAAAAACTCTACACCCCAAATTCCGCAGCCTGTTAATGCTGTGGTTACTTTTTGTGCCATTTGCTGTGCTTCTTTTAAAACATCTGTTCCTATTGGTGCTGGTTGCCAGCTTTCCATATAATCGCCTCGTTCTTGGCGGTGGCCAATAGGAGGGCAGAAAAGGGTTTTTCCGTTGCGTTGGGTTACGGTAAGAAGGGTAATTTCATAATTGAAATTTACAAAGGTTTCAATAATAACTTCAGCTACATCGCCTCGGGATTTATCTTGCGAATAGTTCCAAGCTTTTTCAATATCTGCTTCTGTTTTTATAGTGCTTTGACCTTTTCCGCTGGAAGACATTAACGGTTTTACAACGCACGGCATTCCTATTTCTGCAACGGCTTTTTTAAGACTCTCTGCTGAGGTTGCGTACCTGTATTCTGCTGTTTTTAATCCTAATTCTTTTGAAGCTAAATCGCGAATAGCTTTACGGTTCATAGTATAATTTGCCGATTTAGCTGAAGGGGTAACGTTATATCCCTGTTTTTCATATTCATAAAATCGTTCGGTACGGATGGCTTCAATTTCGGGAACTATGTAGTCTGGTTTGTATTTTTCAACTAGGGCATCCAAGGCTTTTCCGTCGAGCATATTAATTACTTCGGAAAAATCTGCGAGTTGTGCCGCTGGGGCATTTGGATAGCTATCAACAGCAATTACTGTTTGCCCGATTCGTTTTGCAGCGATGGTAAATTCTTTGCCTAATTCTCCGCTTCCTAGTAATAAAATTTTAGCCATTTTTTCAATTTTTGTAAAAATACTGGAATAGATTTCATAAAAAAACCCAAAGCATAATAAGCTTTGGGTTTTAAATTTAAAAATCTTCGAAATTATTTAACGATAATTCGTTTTACTCTTCCGTCTTTTTTATTTCCTACGCGAATTAAATAAACTCCTTTGGCTGCATAACTCATTTCCAATTTGTAGTTGTATCCGTTTCCGTCATTATCCAATTTTTTGAACAACAATATTTGGCCTAAAATATTATGAACAGTTAGATTTAAAGCGTCTGAATAATTAACGGTTTTTAGACTGATATCAAAATTGTTGTTTTCCAAAGTTAATACTGTCAAACCATTCTCGTCGAACATATTTTCTCCTATGCCAGCAATAGTTCCAATTTGCGCGGTGTAATCTTCTGTTTCACCAAAAGTTGTCTCCTCGCAAGCATCGTCTGGTACAGGGCTATTCCAGTTTGTTTTGGCACGCATAAGGTGTTGTCCTTGTGCTGCGCCTGCTGGAACAGTGAAATCTGTAATAAGGGTGTATGTTCCTGAGCCTTGACCAGGACCAATAACCACATTATCTACTACAATTTCATCCATAGAAAAAACAAAGTCGTCGTTAAAGTCTACCCAAACACGTACGTATTGATTTCCCGAGTTGGCTGTTAGCGTAAGGTCGTAAGTTGAATCAACTTCCATTTCTGCAATCTGATCTGTAAAATCTGCGTAACCTTCACAATCTGATTCGTTGTTAATGGTTGTAAGGTTAAATAAACGTAGACCGTCACCAGAATTACACTTCATAGAAGGTTGACAGTTTTGCTTTGTAATAATAACAGAAGTCTTATCATTCGAAGTGTCATTATCACCAGATAAAGATGTGTAAGCACTCAGGTTGTATGTTCCTAATGCGGTAAAATCCCCTGTTTGAGTAAATGTGTAAGACATTGAAGCGTTACCAGCTAAAGATCCAGCAATTACTTCTGTAACAACTGTTCCCTCTAAATCGTATGAAACATCAAAATTGGATTGAGATACTCCTCCAAAGTTATTTATAGTAACTATAATATTTTCTGTTCCGGTTAGATTTGTTCCTGAGACTGGAGATATAATAGCCGTTACACCAATATCGTTGGGTTCTAAATAAGTAACCGATTTTGTGCGAGAATCATTAGTATTATCTTCATCGCCAGACAAATTAGTTGCTGCTGTAATAGAGTAGGTTTGTCCCACTGTATTCATATTTGCAGTAGCCGTAAATGTATATTGAGCTATTGCAGCAGAGGCTATAGGCCCTGCAAAAATTTCTGAGATAACTGTTCCGCCATCTACTTGGAAGGTTACAGGAAAGTTAGCAGCACTGTTCTGTCCATAGTTAAAAATACTAACGGTAACTGTTTCACTGTTTGAAAGAGTTCCCGTTGATGGAGAATCGATGCTCACAACACCAACGTCATTATTGAAATTAGGAGCAATTTGGAAAACACCTACTACATCCTTTCTACCGTTATTCATATATTCATTAATAAACCAGAATTGTTTGTCATTTGCTGGATCGATATCAATTTTGCTATAATCTCCATAACGCAAGCCAGGAATGTTTTGGTTTCCTGCTGCAATCAATTCTTCAGTAATAGTCATTGTATTTATCGGGTCGTTAGCGTAACGTCCTGTATAATACGAACTTACTCTTTTTGTTGTTGGATCGGGTGTTGTTGGGCCAGCCATTGAGGTATAACCCATGGCAATGTTTCCTTGTACATCCATCATCATACTGGCGTGCCAAGCATGTTTTCCGTCTGGAGATGTATATGTACCTTCTTGAAAAATGGACCAAGGTTGTCCATCGCCTGATTGACGAAGCTCAAACCAACGTACACCTGCAAGTTCACCGCCTGTAGCATCTGTATCTACCACAAAGTTGAATACTGCTGAATTGTGTCCAGCAAATTTTCTGAATTGTGCTTGGTTCATAATTGTCGCTTGAAGTGCATCAATGGCTACGCCGCCATCTGGTTGAGTTAGGTTAGAGAAATTTCCACCATCAAAAACTGAAATAAATGGAGTTGTGATAATCTCGGTAGGAGCAGAAATAGTTGAATTTGCTGGGGTTGTCCAATCGACATCTACTGTCCAAAGTTTTACGTGATCTTGTGAAACGCCAGACCAAGCATCATCTTGTAAATATATAATTGGTAAACCTCCAGCAGCTGGTAAATTATTGTTTGAAACGTTTAAAGCTTGTGGGCTATAAAATCCACTAGTTATAATGCCTGGGAGTGGGAAACCAACTATTTGAGCCGTTGGATCACCAGCGAGCATTTTAGTTCTCTCAATTGCATAAATCTTATTTGTTGCAGAAGTATTGTCTGTCATATAATACCCATCGCTCCAAATTGATAATTTTTGGTAGTCATTAATTTGTGGAATGGTATAAACATACCATCCGTCATTTACAGGGTCTGGACCATCAGAAACAGCAATTTGTGCACCGCTACCTAAAAAGGTCATTACAAATCTATCTGCAGCATTATCATAGCTAATAGTTAAGTCGCAACATCCGCCATTTGGAAAAATGGTTGGGTTCGGGCTAATTTGGCCTGTTAATGGATTTCCGCTTTTGTCAAAAATTCTGAAGCCAGTGTTGAAAACCACTACTGCGTGGTTAGGCCCAACACCAATCGAAGGATCGGTAGGTTGTGAACTAGATGCCGCAGCATCAAAAATCAATGTTGGAGCTTTTCCATTAAGTAACTGTTCCATTTTATTAGGGTTACGTACAAAGTAGTCGTCTTCAATTTGAGGATCTTTTCCTGGCACGATTAAGTTTCTAGACGCTCTTCCGTCTTGCATAACTCTTTCTTTTACTCGAGCAGGAGCTAAATTGCTTTGGGAAGCGATTGAAGGGACGTGAACCATGTTGTCAATTTGACCTACAAAGGTTGCTTTGGTTTTTTCTTGAGCCTGTCCCTGAAAGAGAAAAGCGCAGAAAAATAGAAGTAATGTAATTTTAAGTTTCATTGTTAATGGTTTATTTTTGAGTTAATTTTTATTCAAGTGCCTAAAATACAGATTAGCTATAAAATGAAAAAGGGATTGGTTGCTTTTCTTCTATACTCACTACACATAGGAACCCGAAAAATCGGGTTTAATAATTTGAAAA
>CAZFUX010000024.1:0-18832 GCA_964522085.1 uncultured Aequorivita sp. | reverse complement strand
CCAGTAAAATGGTTAGATTTTATGTGCCCCAAATTTATTTAGGACAGGATTGATTCCAAATATTTAATATTCTTTTATATTCGTGTCCGACTAAGATGTAAGACCGCTTACTTCGACAGGCTCAGCACAGGGAGCTGAAAGACGTAAGATATAAGACTTACTTTAATGGGTTGACAATATAGGTCAAATTGATTAAGCATTCTTTCTAGCTTTTAAACCTCAAGGGGGTACATAATAGCAAGGTGTCTCTTAATAAAGTTACTTTAAGCACCCATTATAACCGGTTAAACTGAGTTTTGTAATATTTTAATCGGACACTAATGATTTTTTATGCTTAAAGTTTTTAAAGTTCGCTTATATAGCTACCGTACAAATCTTTAAAATGTAAACCATTCCCTAAACTGAACTTGCTTAGTTTTTTGTTTTCAGCCAATGCCCAAAGAACCACTTCCTTCAAAAAATAACTATCTATTTTAGAAGTTTCAGGCTGATATTTTTCTAATAATTGTTGAAGCGGAATTATTCTATCCAATTCCGTTTTATATTCTTCATCTGAATAAGAATCTAGCAATTCAAAATCATTTTCTTCAAAGAACCAAGATACAATTTCGGCATACGGATCTGCGTCACCATCTTTTGTGAGCTTTTCAATTTTTGGGAAATTTTCTTTAAAAGTTGTATTCACAGCATCAACAATCAATTGTTGTGCAACTTGCGAAATTCCTTCCTGCTCCCCTTCATACACCAATTCAATTTTTCCGGTGATTGATGGAATAATTCCTATAAAATCGCCTAAACGAACTGAAGTTTTATCTTCTCCATTATGTAAAGCACGTCTTTCAGCCGTACTTAATAAATTTTCAAAAGCTGTAATACTCAAACGTGCGCTCACGCCACTTTTTGCATCTATAAAATCATTTTCACGTGCTTCAAAACTTATTTGCTCCAAAATATATTTTGCAAGTTCTGGTACGTAAATGTTGGATTTTGTTCTGATTGCTTCTTCTGTTTCTTGCTCTGTAATGGTTCGCGCAGTTTTAATATCTTCTGGATAATGGGTTAAAATTTGGGATCCAATTCTATCTTTTAATGGCGTAACAATACTTCCACGGTTTGTATAATCTTCAGGGTTTGCGGTGAATACAAACTAAATATCCAAAGGCAAACGAACTGCAAAACCACGAATCTGAATATCGCCTTCCTGCAGAATATTGAAAAGTGCCACTTGAATTCGCGGCTGTAAATCCGGCAATTCATTTATCACAAAAATACAGCGATTGCTTCGCGGAATCATTCCAAAATGAATCACACGGTCGTCCGCATAAGTCAACTTTAAATTTGCAGCTTTTATAGGATCTACATCACCAATAATATCTGCAACTGTAACGTCTGGCGTTGCCAGTTTTTCTGAAAAGCGATCATCGCGATGCATCCAACTTATTGGGGTATCATTTCCTTTATCGTGCATTAATTTTTTTGCATAGCGTGAAATTGGACTGAAAGGATCGTCGTTAATCTCGCTGCCTTCCACCACGGGAATGTATTCGTCCAAAAGGCCAACCATTTGGCGAGCCAAACGAGTTTTTGCTTGCCCGCGAAGTCCTAAAAGGTTGATGTTGTGCTTTGAAAGAATGGCACGTTCCAGTTCTGGAATTACCGTTAATTCATAACCATGAATACCCACAAATGGCGTTTCCTTCTTCATTATTTTTAGAAGTAGGTTTCTACGCAATTCTTCTTTAATTGATTTTGGTTCGTAACCTGATTTTTTAAGGTCTCCGAATGTTTTAATATTTTCTATGTTCATCATTTATCTAATTCTTTTCTTTCTGTTCGTTTCATAATCACTAAAAATCATTTCGCCCAAACCTTTTAAACCTGTATAAAATGCCTTTCCTTTATTGGCTGCGGTAAATTCTTCAATAAACTGCATTAAATAAGGGTCTTCGGCAATCATAAAAGTTGTGATTGGAATGTGAAGTTTCCGAGCCTGTGAAGCCATTGCATAACATTTGTTTACTATATAACTATCAAGACCATTACTGTTTTTATAATAACGACCGTCGGGTAGTCTTACACAACTTGGTTTTCCATCGGTTATCATAAAAATTTGCTTGTTGGTGTTTCGTTTTCTTCGAAGTAAATCCATTGCCAGTTGAAGCCCTGCAACAGTATTAGTGTGATAGGGTCCAACATTTAAGTATGGTAAATTCTTAAATGTTGGACCAAGCATCGTTTCCGAAGACTAAAATATCCAAAGTGTCTTTTGGATAACGGGTTGTAATAAACTCCGAAAGCGCCATCGCCACTTTTTTTGCGGGCGTAATTCTGTCTTCACCATAAAGAATCATACTATGGCTAATGTCTATCATCAACACAGTGCTCATCTGGGTTTTATACATTGTTTCTTCAACAACCAAATCGTTTTCTGAAAGTGTAAAATCTCCCATACCGTGATTTATTTGAGCATTTTTGAAACTTTCTGTCATTGAAATTTGTTCCAAGGAACCTCCAAAACGATAATCACGAAACTCGCCTGCTTGCTCATCACCTCTCCCAGTTTGTTTGGTTCGATGGTTCCCTGCGCCACTTTTTCTGAGTTTACCAAAGATCTGCTCCAAAGCTCTTTTTCTTATTGCTCTTTCAGTTTTTTCAGTAATGGACAAACCGCTCGAACCATCCATCTTTATTTCTTCGCGCAGATAACCTTTCTTCTTTAAATCCTCAACAAAATCGTCTAAAGTGTAGTCTTTTGTAGTGAGATTATATTCTTCATCTATCTGTTTCAACCAGTCCATCGCTTCATCAAAATCGCCAGAAGTATGGGTAATCAACTCCTGAAAAACATCAAAAAGTTTATCGAAGGGAGACTGATCCTTTGGTGTGTGTTTGGTGAAGACAAAACCGCTTTTAGCTACATTTTTATTCATCTTCTAAAATTAAGGGATTCGCTGTTTAAAATAAAAGACAAAACGTTAAACTATACTCACTACAGATAGGAACCCGAAAAATCGGGTTCCTATCTGTAGTGAGTATAATGAAGATGCATTTACAACGCACCTAAAATTGGGCGATCATTTTTTTATAGCAGATGAACCAACCAGTTTTAGCGGAAACAATTTTGGCCCAACTCTTTATGAATTTCTTTCCGCTGGATTAGCTGCTTGTACCGTAATGACAATCCAAATGTACGCTCGAAGAAAGAAATCGGAAGTTGAAAACGTTATATGTCACATTAATTATTCAAAAGAACACGCTTTAGATTGTGACATTGTGAAGAAAACTCTGCTAAAATAGACACCTTTACTCGTGAAATTCAACTTAAAGGAAATCTTTCCGAAAAACAGAAAAAAGACTTTTGGAAATTGCAGATAAATGTCCTGTGCATAAAACTTTACATAATGAAACCCAAGTAATTACAACCCTTATCTAATAAATTGAAAAATTTCACAGATTTTAAAATGCTAAGATTTGATTAAAGTTTTGCTACAGGTCAATTGAAATCTTACCTTTAGGTCTCATTAAAATAAATAACCAACATAAAAAATTTCCAAATGAAAAAACTAGGAATATTACTTGCCGCACTTACCATTACTGTATTTGTAGGTTGCAAAAACGAAAAAAAAGATGCAGATAGCATGGATGAAATGAATGATACAGAACAGATGGACGCTACAATTGAACAGGATACCGTTCAAGCAGAAGCAAAAACTGTTGCTGTTATGATGGAGTCTAAAAGTGGAAGCACCGCAACTGGCGAGGTTTATTTTACTGAAGAAAACGGAATGGTAAAAATGGAAGCTAAATTTTCAGGATTAATCCCTGGAACACATGCAATCCATATTCATGAAAAAGCAGATTGCAGTTCAGCAGACGGGAAATCTACAGGCGGTCATTGGAATCCGACACACACCAAGCACGGTAAATGGGGTGATGCCGAAGGTTACCATAAAGGCGACATAGGCAATATGGAAGCTGATGCAGAAGGTAATGCAGCTATTGCAATGCAAACCGACGAATGGTGCATAGGCTGTGGTAATGAAAATAAAGATATCGTAGGCAAAGGCATCATTGTGCACGAAGGAATAGACGACTTTGTTTCGCAACCAACTGGCGATGCTGGTGGACGCGTTTCTTGTGGTGGAATTATAAAATAATTCAACTGAAGTCTTAAAACTGAAAACCTTTCCAAATTATTTTGGAAAGGTTTTTTTGTTTCATTTCTCAAATCTTATATATGCAACGCTCTATCATCTGTAGCAGCAAGCGCAGCTTCTTTTACAGCTTCTGCGTATGTTGGGTGTGCGTGGCTCATTCTTGCAATATCTTCTGCGCTAGCGCGGAATTCCATTGCGGTAACAGCTTCTGCAATTAAATCTGCAACTCTAGCACCAACCATATGAACGCCTAAAACCTCATCGGTTTTTTTATCAGAAAGTATTTTTACAAAACCATCGGTATCACCACTAGCACGACTTCTTCCTAAGGCGCGCATTGGGAATGTTCCTACTTTGTATTCTACATTTGCTTCTTTCAATTGCTCTTCAGTTTTTCCTACTGAAGCAACTTCTGGCCAAGTGTAAACTACTCCTGGAATTAAGTTGTAATCTATATGTGGTTTTTGTCCTGCGATTATTTCGGCAACTAAAACGCCTTCTTCCGAAGCTTTATGCGCAAGCATTGCACCACGAACTACATCGCCAACTGCGTATATATTTTTTATATTAGTTTGTAAATGATCGTTAACATCAATCATTCCACGTTCAGTAATTTTTACACCTGCATTTTCGGCTTTCAAACCATCTGTGTGCGGTTTTCTTCCTACGGAAACCAAGCAATAATCACCTTTAAAAGTTACTTCATTATCTTTTTTATCTGTAGCTGTAACAGTAACCTCTTTTCCTTCTTTAGAAACTGCAGAAACTTTATAAGAAACAAAGAATTTTATGCCTTGTTTCTTCATCACCTTCATCAACTCTTTACTTTGGGCAGCATCCATTGTTGGAATAATTCTGTCCATATATTCTACTACTGAAACTTCAGAACCTAAACGGTGATAAACTTGCCCCAATTCAAGACCAATAACGCCACCACCAATAACAACAAGATGTTTCGGGATTTCTTTTAAAGTTAAAGCTTCTGTTGAAGTAATAACTCTGTCTTTATCAAGTTTTATAAAAGGAAGGGTTGATGGTTTGCTTCCAGTAGCTATAATAGTATTTGTAGCTTCAATAGTTTCTGTTTTCTCACCATTGGTAATTTCAATATGGGTTGCATCTTTAAAAGCACCCATACCTGTAAAAACGTCTATTTTATTTTTATCCATCAAAAACGCAATTCCCTTTGTAGTTTGATCTACTACAGAAGCTTTACGTTCAATCATTTTTTTGAAATTCAACTTTATGTCGCCAGAAATTTCGATGCCGTGTTCTTCAAAATGCTTCATTGCATCTTCGTAATGATGTGAAGAATCTAACAAGGCTTTACTAGGAATACAACCTACATTAAGGCAAGTACCGCCTAAAACGCTGTATTTTTCAATAATTACGGTTTTCATACCTAATTGTGCGCAACGAATTGCCGCCACATAGCCACCTGGGCCAGAACCTATTACTGCTACATCATATTTTGACATCTTGTATTTTTTTAAATGAAGTGGCAAAGGTACAATACTGACTTTTAGTTTAAAAGTTTAGACGAAAATTTAATTTATTATAAGGAAATGCTTTTATAATTTGACCGCTCGTTTAAATTTTTGCAAATTTGTACAACAACATAAAAATATAATCATGGCATTTAAACCAGCAGATAAAATTCAAGATTTACAATACTTTGGCGAATTTGGAGGCGTTAATCCGTCTATTTCAGATTCTTCCACATATACTTTTCTTTCAGCTAAAACAATGTTCGATACTTTTGAAGGGAATGCAGATGGCTGCTATTTATATTCGCGCCACTCTACTCCTTCAAACTTATATTTGGGAGAAGCTTTGGCTGCAATGGAAGGAACAGAAACTGCAAATGTTGCGGCAAGTGGTATGGGTGCAATAACCCCAGCTATTCTTCAACTTTGTAAGGCAGGTGATCACGTAGTGTCTAGCCGAACTATTTACGGCGGAACGTATGCTTTCCTGAAAAACTTTGCTCCAAGATTAAATATTGAAACCTCATTTGTAGATATCACAAAACTCGAAGAGGTTGAAAATTCAATCACTAAAAACACAAAAATTATTTATTGTGAAAGTGTTAGTAATCCACTTTTAGAAGTTGCAGATATTGAAGCGTTATCAAAAATTGCAAAAAAACACGGATTGCAATTATTGGTAGATAATACTTTTTCGCCGCTAAGCATTTCGCCAGCAGATTTGGGTGCAGATGTAGTGCTCCATAGTTTAACAAAATTCATTAACGGAAGTAGCGATACGATGGGCGGCGTTACCTGTGGAACTCAGGAATTTATTGATAGCTTACGAAATGTAAATGATGGTGCCAATATGCTACTTGGTCCGGCAATGGATAGTTTACGAGCAGCTTCAATATTGAAAAATCTTAGAACACTTCATATTCGTATAAAAAAACATAGTGATAACGCTTTGTATTTAGCTGAAAAGTTTGAAGCAGATGGTTTAAAAACTGTTTATCCAGGTTTGAAATCGCATAACGGTCACGAGCTTTTCAAAAAAATGATGAACAAAGAGTACGGTTTTGGCGGAATGCTAACTCTTGATGTTGGTGGAATTGATAACGCAAACGAACTAATGGAAATGATGCAAGGTCGCAATCTTGGTTACTTGGCAGTAAGCCTTGGTTTCTATAAAACACTTTTCAGTGCTCCGGGGTCTTCTACTTCTTCCGAAATTACAGAAGATGAACAAAAAGAAATGGGCCTTAGCGATGGATTGATTCGTTTTTCTATTGGTTTGGATAATGATATTGAACGTACTTATAATATGATGCGTGATTGTATGGTTACCGTTGGTGTGCTTTAAAATAGCAAACAATTTATGGGATTTTTCATAAGGGAATAGCTAAGCTATTCCCTTATTATTTGCATAGGTTTTAACAAAATCGTAACATTACATCTTAAACCTTCAACAATGCAAGAAGACAAAAACCTCTCTGAAATTGAGATTCAAGAGCAAAGAATCATTGAAAATAAGGAATTAAATATATGGGAGGCATTGATTCCAGTAGTTTTATTGATGGCAATGTTAGCCTACAACATTTTTTTCGCTGATGGTGAGGCTTTAGGAGAATATTCAAATCAATTTATACTACTTATAGGTGGTGGTATTGCAGCTATAGTCGGTTTTTTTAATAAAGTAAGCGTTTCATTAATGCTTAAGGAAATATGGGAAAACCTAAAAAGCGTATTTGTTCCGCTAATGATTTTATTACTTGTTGGTGCTTTGGCAGGCACTTGGCTTATAAGTGGCGTAATACCTGCAATGGTATATTATGGCCTAGAAGTATTAAGTCCAGAAATATTTTTGCCTGCATCGGTCATAATTGCTGCAATTATTTCTATAGCCACAGGTAGTAGTTGGACTACTTCTGCTACGGTAGGTGTTGCTTTAATAGGTATTGGCACGAGTGCTTTGGGAATTCCAGCAGGTATGGTTGCTGGAGCCATTATCTCTGGAGCTTATTTTGGAGACAAAATGTCGCCTTTAAGTGATACTACAAATCTTGCCCCTGCTATGGCAGGAACAGATTTATTTACACATATTAAATATATGGCGTACACCACCGTTCCTACACTTATAATTACCTTAATTTCTTTTACTATTATTAGCCTTTCTATTGAAACTCATGGTGCTACAGATGTTAGCGGCTTTTTAAATACTATAGATTCTACCTTTAATATTTCGCCCTATTTGTTTATTGTTCCTTTAGCAGTTATTGTACTTATTCTTTTAAAAACAAAACCCTTGATTGCATTGGGAGCTGGAGTAGTATTAGCAGCAATTTTTGCAATTATTTTTCAACCCGAGATTCTAAATGGACTTTCTTCTTCAAATTATTCTGCAATAATAAATTCAGTATTTACTGATACAGAAATAATAACCGATAACGAAAAACTAAATGACCTCTTCAGTTCAGGAGGAATGGCGGGAATGCTTTGGACTATTTATTTAATATGTTGCGCCATGGTTTTTGGAGGTGTAATGGATGCTATTGGAGCCTTAGCTAGAATAACCAAGGCCTTGCTTTCGGTGGCATCAAGTGTGTTTGGATTATTTGCTAGCACTACCATTAGCTGTTTAGGGTTGAACGCTATTGCTTCAGACCAATATCTTGCAATTGTAATTCCTGGCAAAATGTTTAAAAAAGCATATCAAGATAAAAACCTTGCCCCTGAAAACTTAAGCAGAACTTTAGAAGACTCAGGGACAGTGACTTCAGTTTTAATCCCTTGGAACACCTGCGGCGCATACCAAAGTGGAGTTTTGGGCGTAGGAACAGGAGAATATTTTATGTACGCCATCTTCAACTGGCTCAGCCCATTTATGACACTTCTTTTTGTAGCCTTTAGGATAAAAATCAGACAGTTAGCTTCACCATCAAAAATATAATGCATTTTTCATACTTTTTTTTTATTGTTAAAAAATTAACCTATTGCTAAAATCTATTGGTTTATAAATTAATCCATTCAGGATATCTTCCTTGAGCAGGGATATTTTCTATCTTTGCAATAGAAAATAATCAATAACAATAAATAATAAAACTATGTCATTAGTAGGAAAAAAATTCCCAAACATTTCAGTAGATGCAATGAATGAAATGGGAGACACTTTTAAACTAAATGTGCTTGAAGAAGCAAAGAAAAACAACAAAAAAGTATTGCTTTTCTGGTACCCGAAAGATTTTACATTTGTTTGCCCAACAGAAATTCACTCTTTTCAAGAATCGCTATCAAAATTTGAAGATAGAAATACAATTGTTATTGGTGCATCTTGTGATACTCCAGAAGTTCACTTTGCATGGTTAAACACTCCAAAAGATAACGGTGGTATTGAAGGTGTAACTTACCCTTTATTGGCGGATACAAACCGTAACCTTTCAAACGCATTAGGAATTCTTGATATTACAAATGAAGAATTTAACGAAGAAACAGGCGTTTTTACAGTTGAAGGAAGCAATGTAACATACCGTGCAACGTACTTAATCGATGAAGACGGAAAAATTTTCCACGAAAGTGTGAACGATATGCCATTAGGTAGAAACATAAACGAATTTATTAGATTGGTAGATGCTTACACACACGTACAAGAAAAAGGTGAAGTTTGTCCTGCAAACTGGGAAGAAGGTAAAGAAGCAATGATTGCAAACCGTGAAGGTGTTGCTACATATTTAAGAAACTAATTATGTTGCTCGAATTAAAAAACGACAGCTTGCAACAACTAATTTCTGAAGAAAAGAATGTAATCGTTCAATTTTCAGCAGGATGGTGTGGCAATTGTAGAGTGATGAAACCAAAATTTAAAAAATTGGCTTCAGAAACAGAAGGATATAAATTTGTTTTAGTTGATGCCGAAAAATTTCCTGAAAGTAGAAAAATGGCGAATGTTGATAATTTGCCAACTTTTGCAACTTTTAAAAATGGAGATTTGGTTAATCAAATTCAAACCAACAAATTTGAACTTTTAAAAGGACTTGTAGATGAAGTTGCCAGTAATTAGACATATTCAAAAAAACAATTCTGTAGCACAAATTGAAAACAGTATTGAAGTTTTGGAATCGTTTAGCGAGTATAACCGAATCACTGATGAAGAACTAGACATCATTGGAGAACTTATTACCAACCTTTGCGGTGCGGTAGAAGTTCATAAAATGATTGAAGACGGAATGCCGGAGCGTGATGCTGCAAATGTATTTGCACAAAAAGTTTTGGGTTCCATTGACCGATAGAAATTAAGAATACATTTTATTAAAGTCCCTTTGTAAATTATTATGAAGGGACTTTTTTTTCTTTAAGAGGTTATTGACATAAAACAAAGTTCGAATTATTATCTTTAGGCTTCATTTAAAATATCTAAAAAGCATGGCAACTATAACATTAGGCGGAAACGCAATAGAAACTTCAGGAACGCTTCCAAATACAGGAGATACAGCTCCAGACTTTAACCTAACAGCACAAGATTTAAGCTCGAAAAAACTTTCAGATTATAAAGGTTCACGAATTATTTTGAACATTTTTCCTAGTATCGATACTGGTGTTTGTGCAACTTCAGCTAGAAAATTTAACGAAGCAGCTTCAAAAGTGAAGAATACCAAAATACTATGTGTTTCAAAAGATCTTCCTTTCGCATTTAAAAGATTTTGTGCTGCCGAAGGAATTGAAAACTTAGAAATGCTATCAGATTTCCGTGATGGAAACTTTGGCGATAATTATGGTGTAACCATGACAACTGGTGCCTTACAAGGGCTTCATTCAAGAGCAGTAGTGGTTTTGGACGAAAACGGAAAAGTAATTCACAGTCAACTAGTTCCAGAAATTGGCGAAGAACCCAATTACGACGCAGCACTAAAATCATTGTAGTAATGTGGAATTCCTATCTAGGCAAACGTATTAAGGGTGGCGGTTATGCATCTTTTATTGCGCAACGAAGCTAGTATTCAGGTACAAGCAGTTTTAGCAATTATACTCACATTTGCAGGGTTTTATTTTGAAATTTAAAAAACCGAATGGATTTCTCAAACCTTAGTTATCGGACTGGTAATGAGCATTGAAGGATTAAATACGGCTGCTGAAGAAATTGCTGACTTTGTACACCCAAATTTTCATGCTAAAATAGGTTTAATTAAAGACATCGCAGCAGGAGCTGTTTTCTTTGCCGCTGTAATTGTTGGGTGTATTATTTACATTCCGAAGTTTTAAGTTTAAGTTTTGCAGTTTTGAACTTTATTTGGAAGTTGTTTTTTGTAATTAGAAATTTTATTTAGAATTTGAAGTTTGTAATTTGTAATTTTCAACTTCAATATTTGTATTTTTGCTGAAAAGACAACCGCTCCTTTAATGGCCAAAAAGAAAAGAAAAACCACAAAAGCCCCGCGTAAAAAAATAAGCTTTTCGCTATCCAAACAACAGAAAATACTTTTGGGTAGTTTTTTATTTTTGTTGGGGTTAGCATTACTGTTTTCTTTTGTTTCCTACTTTTTTACGTGGCAAACAGACCAAAGTGAGGTTGGTATTTTGGCTGAACGGGAATTACAAACAAAAAACTGGCTTAATAAATTTGGTGCAAACGTAGCTCATTTCTTCATTTACGATGGTTTCGGTATCTCTTCTTTCATTTTTGCATTTCTTGTTACTATGACAGGCGTTTATTATTTCTTCGATTTCGCAAAAAAGCAATTGGTTAAATTTTGGTTTTGGGGATTGTTATTGATGCTTTGGATTTCAGTCTTCTTCGGCTTTTTTAAAGAAAAAGTTACTATTTTAAGTGGTATTATTGGTTATGAAACAAATGATTTAATGCAAGATTACCTTGGATTAATCGGTGCTATTTTAGTTATGGCTTTTATTTTAATAATCTATTTAGTGGTTCGTTTAAAGCTAACTCCCGAAATGGCAATAGGAGCTTTAAAGAATTCTAAAGAAAAAATTGCTTCGGAATTTTCTTCCGATAAAATGATAAAAAAAAATGAAAACGAAGATGAAGGTGAAGATGAAGAAAAACATGTAGAAGAAACTCCAAAAGAAAAAATTGAAGAAAAAGTAACCACTCCTCCACCTCCACCACAAAAAATAATTCTAAAATCGGACGTGGAAGGCGATGTGGAAATGGAAGTTGAACAAGCCGCCGAAGAAGAAGAAATTGATACCATTAGCGAAAAGTTAGTAAAAGATTATGGTGAATTTGATCCGAGGTTAGAACTAAGCAAATACAAATTCCCAACATTAGAATTATTACGAGATCATACTGTAGGAGCAGTTATAACCATTGACCAGGAAGAACTTGAAGAAAACAAAAACCGTATTGTAGAAACACTAAACAACTACAAAATAGGTATTGCAAACATAAAAGCAACGGTGGGTCCAACGGTTACTTTATATGAAATTGTACCCGAAGCTGGAGTACGTATTTCAAAAATTAAAAACCTTGAGGACGATATTGCACTTTCACTTTCCGCTTTAGGAATTCGAATTATTGCTCCGATTCCGGGACGCGGAACCATTGGTATTGAAGTTCCCAACAAAAACCCAAAAATGGTTTCAATGCGATCAGTGATTGCTTCGGCTAAATTTCAGAATGCCGAAATGGAACTTCCTATCGCTTTTGGTAAAACAATTAGCAATGAAACTTTTGTTGTTGATCTTGCCAAAATGCCCCACATGCTTATGGCTGGTGCAACAGGACAAGGTAAATCTGTTGGATTAAATGCCGTACTTACATCACTTTTATACAAAAAACATCCATCTGAAGTAAAATTTGTTTTGGTAGACCCTAAAAAAGTGGAGCTTACGCTTTTCAACAAAATCGAAAGACATTATTTGGCAAAACTTCCAGATACTGAAGAAGCTATTATTACAGATACCTATAAGGTTATCAATACTTTAAACTCTTTATGTATTGAAATGGACGCCCGTTACGACTTGCTAAAAGACGCAATGGTTCGTAACATTAAAGAGTATAATACAAAATTTAAAAACCGAAAACTAAACCCAAACGAAGGACACCGATTTTTACCCTACATTGTTTTAGTAATAGATGAATTTGCCGATTTAATTATGACGGCTGGTAAAGAGGTGGAAACACCAATAGCACGTTTGGCACAACTTGCAAGAGCAATCGGGATTCATTTAATAGTTGCTACACAGCGACCTTCGGTAAACGTAATTACGGGTATAATTAAAGCCAACTTCCCTGCGAGGATTGCTTTTCGTGTTACCAGCAAAATTGATTCGCGTACTATTTTGGACAGCTCTGGAGCAGATCAACTTATTGGTCGTGGCGATATGCTTTATACACAGGGTAATGAACTTACACGTATTCAATGTGCTTTTGTAGATACTCCTGAAGTTGCGGATATTACAGACTTTATAGGGTCTCAAAAAGCATACCCAGACGCCTATTTATTACCCGAATATACTAGTGAAGAAGGAGGTGGCACAAATCTTGATAATGACGTAAGCGAACGAGACGCTTTGTTCCGAAATGCCGCAGAAGTATTGGTAATTGCACAGCAAGGTTCGGCTTCTTTATTGCAACGAAAGTTGAAATTGGGCTACAACCGTGCAGGTAGAATAATTGACCAATTAGAAGCTGCAGGTATTGTTGGCCAGTTTGAAGGCAGCAAAGCACGACAGGTTTTAGTTCCCACAATAGACGCATTAAATCAACTCTTAGATAATGAATAAAATAATTTTAAAATGAAGAAATTAAGCATAATTCTAATCGCAATTTTTATGACTTCTTTCGCACAGGCACAAGATGCAAAAACGTTGCTGAAAGAAGTTTCTGCAAAAGCGAAAAGCTACGATAACATTACTATCGACTTCAAATACAATTTAAATAATGCCAAAGAAAATGTAAACCAAGAAACCCGTGGCGATGTTACACTTCACGGTGATAAATACATGTTGCATATGCTTGGAACGACTCGTATTTTTGACGGAAAAAATATTTATACAATTGTTCCAGAAGATGAGGAAGTTACAATTTCGGCTTACAACGCTAAAAATGACAAAGAAATAACTCCTTCAAAAATGCTTACTTTCTATGAAAATGGGTATAAATACAAAATGGATATTGAGCAAAATGTAAAAGGACGAAAAATTCAATATGTAAAATTGATACCTATTGATACAAAAGCTGAAATAAAAGATATTTTATTAGGGATTGACGTCCAAACGAAACATATTTATAAACTTATTCAAACTGATGCTAAAGGCACCAAATACACATTAACTGTAAATTCTTTCAAAACAAATCAGCCTGTTTCAAAAACCTTATTCACTTTTGATGAAGCCAAGTATAAAAAAGAAGGTTACTATCTAAATAATATATAACTACCTGTAATTGAAAATTTTAGATAGATATATATTAGTAATATTTTTGAAGACATTTTTAAGCGTCTTCATTATTTTAATGTTCATTTTTGTGCTGCAAACCATCTGGCTATACATTTCTGAACTTGCCGGAAAAGGTCTTGATATTTGGATTATCTTAAAATTTCTTTGGTACGTTTCTCCAAGATTAATTCCATTGGTACTTCCACTCACTATTTTGGTAACCTCGTTAATGGTTTTTGGAAGTTTTGCTGAAAAGTATGAATTTGCAGCAATGAAATCTACAGGTATTTCACTACAACGTGCAATGGGTAGCGTTATTGGTTTCATCGTTATATTGGCAATAACAGCGTTCTTTTTCGCAAATAACTTTATTCCTTATTCTGAATATAAATGGCAAAATTTACGTCGTAATATTTCGCAATTTCAACCTTCACTATTTATTTCTGAAGGGCAATTTGGACAGATTGGTGAAGATTTCAATATAAAAGTTGAAAAGAAAACTGGAGATCGTGGTCAGTTTCTGGAAGATGTAGTTATCCATAAAAAAAACCTTTTAAAACCAAATGGAAATTTCACTGTTATAATTGCCAATAACGGAGAAATTGCTAGTGAAAAAGATAGCAATACACTTACCTTAATATTGAGAGATGGTAATTATTACGAAGAAATACAAAACAGTAATCCTGCTAAGCAAAAATCGAAACCCTTCGCAAAAAGTTTTTTTGATGAATATGCCATCAATATTGACCTAACAGAACTAAATAATAAAGATATAGACAAAGAGAACAATCTGAACAACCAAAATATGTACAATATTAGTGAACTTCGGGTTGAGATTGATTCACTTTCAGATAGTTATTCAAAGGATATTGCATTATACACCAAGAGTATGTATTTCCGTAGCGGTGCCGAAAAATTTCAGACAAATAAAGTTGCAGATTCATCGCGACCACCTGCTATTAATACAATCCTTGAAATTTATAATCCCACACACCAACTTCAAATTGTAAAACTTGCGCTTAATAATGCGAAAGGTACACTGCAAACAATAGATGCAAAAAAGATAGAATTTTTAGAAAAAACAAAACGATTAAACAAAACCGAAATAGCATTGCACGAAAAATATGTGTTGGGATTTGCCTGCATTATTTTATTTTTTGTGGGTGCACCACTTGGTGCCATAATTCGTAAAGGAGGTATGGGGCTACCTATGGTAATTGCTATTTTATTATTTCTAACATATCATTTCATCGGTATTTTTGCAAAAAATAGTGCCGAAGATGGCACCATGCACCCATTTATAGCCAGTTGGCTTAGTACGGGTATTATGTTGCCCTTAAGTATTTGGCTCACTTACCGCGCTACAACAGATCAAGGTATTTTCGATTTTGATACTTTCATACAGCGTATCGGACGGCTATTAGGAATAAAACGAAAAAAGAAAAAAGATTAGTGAAATTTTATTCCTCAATTACTTTTTACCTTTTACTCTTCTACATTTTATATCTTTGCGCAACATATTTTAAGCTATGATTTCCACAGAAAAAGAAACTATTGTTCAACTGAATACTATAGAAGAAGCCATTGCAGACATTCGCAATGGAAAAATTATTATTGTTGTTGATGACGAAAACCGTGAAAACGAAGGCGATTTTATTGCCGCCGCCGAAATGGTAACGCCCGAAATGATAAATTTTATGGCAACCCACGGAAGAGGACTTATTTGCGCTCCATTAACCGAAGAACGTTGCAACGATCTAGGTTTAAATATGATGGTGGAAAACAACACTGTTTTGCATCACACACCATTTACGGTCTCCGTTGATTTAATTGGTCACGGTTGTACAACGGGAATCTCCGTTCACGACCGCTCTAAAACTATAAAAGCACTCGTAAATGACGAAACAAAAGCTTCAGAATTAGGAAGACCTGGACATATTTTTCCGTTACGTGCAAAAGAAGGTGGCGTTTTAAGAAGAACAGGCCACACAGAAGCTTCCATAGATTTAGCAAGGCTTGCAGGCTTAAAACCAGCAGGTATTTTAGTCGAAATTTTAAATGAAGACGGAACAATGGCACGGCTTCCTCAATTGATGAAAGTTGCCGAAAAATTCGATTTAAAACTTATTTCTATTGAAGATTTGGTGAAATACCGAATGGAACACGATTCTTTAATTGAAAAAAAGGAAGATTTTAAAATAAATACAAAATTTGGAGATTTTAGACTTCGTGCATACAAACAAACTACAAACGATCAAATACATATTGCATTAACAAAAGGAAACTGGAAAGAAAATGAGCCCGTTTTAGTTCGTGTAAATGCTACTTTGGTAAATGGTGATATTTTGGGAACACTTACAAACAACGCTGACCAAAAATTGGACGATATGTTTAACGTTATTAACAAAGACGGAAAAGGTGCGCTTGTATTTGTAAACCAACAAAGTGAATCTTTAAATCTTTTAAACCGTTTAAAAGATCTGAAAGAAAATCAAAAACCAAACGAAATTGCCAAAGCACCACGCATTGAAATGGACAGTAAAGATTTTGGTATTGGTGCACAAATTCTTCACGATTTAGGCATTCATAAAATATGCCTTGTTTCAAACAGCGAGCAGACTAAGCGCGTAGGTATGATTGGCTATGGTTTGGAGATTATGGAGTATGTTGGGTATTAAAGTGCAGAAGCAATCGCTTTTTTCATTGCCTCTGCCCTATCTTTCACTTGCTTTTCTGTCCAACCAATTTTTATTAATGAAGAAATAGTTCGGCTCATAACGGTATCACTTTTTGAAAAATCGGTTTTATTTAAATCTTGCATTTGGCTTTTTACTTCAGAAGAAAGATTTCTCAAAGATTTCAAATTCCGTAAATGTTCCCAACCATTTATGTAGTGCCAGTTGTTGGTATACCAGTAAAAACAGGCGTCCACGCCAGCTTCAGATAGTGCTTTGTGTGCTTTTTTGGTTAATTCCTCAGTTGGAAGAAAGAAATTAAGGAACGAATAATTTTCCTCGCCACCTTCGGGAACTATTCTGAAAGTAACACCTTCGATAGTTTCTAATGCATTGCGGAAAATTGTATAATTCTGTTTTTGAGTTTTTAAAATTTCATCTAGTTTATTGAGCTGTGCTACACCAACCGCAGCATTCAATTCAGAAATACGGAAATTATATCCTAAAAAAGGATGCGTTTCTGCTCCGCGATCTTTACCAACATGATCGTGACCGTGATCTTGATAATGGTCTGCGTTTAGTGCGTATTTTTCGTTATTGGTTATAATTGCTCCGCCTTCGCCACACGTAATGGTTTTTACATAATCGAAAGAAAAGCAACCTAAATCGCCGTAGCTTCCAAGAGCTTTTCCATCGTAAGTTCCTCCGAGTGCTTGGCAAGCGTCTTCTAAAAGTATTAAATTATGTTTTTCGCAAATTGCCTTCAAAGCCTTTAAATCTGCCATAGAACCGCACATATGCACAGGCATTACGCATTTGGTTTTTGGAGTAATTGCTGCTTCCACAGCTTTTGGACTCAACGTTAAAGTATCATCAATATCTACTAAAATTGGTACGGCTCCCAAAGCCAAAATAGATTCAAAACTCGCAACAAAAGTGAAAGTTGGCATAATAACCTCATCGCCCGCTCCAATACTTGCAGAGGCCAAAGCAACTGTTAACGCAGCCGTTCCACTGGAAACTAGTTGGCAATGTTCAGCACCCATTCTTTTGGCAAAGGCGATTTCAAATTCTTTTGCTTTCCAATGATTGTTACGCATACCATCAAAGCCATAACGCATTAATACACCTGTTTCTAATACTTCGTTTACTTGTTTGCGCTCTTCGTCGCCAAAAATTTCAAATCCGGGCATTTTTTGAATGATTAAGGTTTAATGTAGTATAAATAATAGATGTGCTTCAAAGGTAAGGGTTGCGCTGTTGAATAGAAAAAGGAAAAATATAAAACCTCAATTTACTTCAATTATAAGTTCATCAATACCGCGGCGTACTTTTTTTAAATTTATAAAAAAATCTGATTCGTCTCGATACCCCACAGGCAAGACAATAACGGATTCCAATCCTTTTTTATGCAAACCAAGCAGCTGATCGTATTTTTCAGACTCAAAACCTTCCATAGGACAAGCGTCTATATTTTCGACCGCACAAACGGTTAAAAGTGCTCCCAGGGTTAAGTAAAGTTGGTTTATCATCCAATCTCGTATTTCAGTAGTATTCTTTTCTGTGAAAGAAGCAATAAGATTTTTTTCAAATGGTTCTAAAATTTTACGTGGAGTATTACGAGTATCTTCTACCCTTTTAAAATGATCCACAATAAAGTTTTCATTAATTTTTTTTTCAATACATAAAACCAAAATGTGAGATGCATCATGAATTTGCGGTTGATTATAGGTAAAGGGCATTAATTTTGTTTTCAATTCAGCATTAGTTACAACCACTAATTTTAAAGGTTGCAAACCAAAAGAGGTCGCGGTAAGGTTAAAAGTTTCCTTTAGAATATTGAGTTTTTCTTCTGAAAGGATTTTAGTAACATCAAACCTTTTGGTTGCGTAGCGCCATTGTAGTTTTTCAATTGTATTTGATGCCATTTAGAAAAATGAATTAATATTGAACACAAAAATAGCGATAAAAATATTGAACTTTTACCGATACCCTTTTGCTACTAATTAAACAATTGAAGTTTATGCTATTAGGTGGAAATAATAGAAATTGGAAATAAATTAAATATTCAAGTTTTCATAAGCTGAGTTCAACCCATAAGTGCGAAACATTTGTTTTGCGGGACTTCAATTGGGTT
>CAZFUX010000023.1:0-19683 GCA_964522085.1 uncultured Aequorivita sp. | reverse complement strand
CTGTATCACATAGATGGAATTATCTTCGGGAACCTTACGGATAAGCATATAAAAAAATCCCACCTTAGTTTTAAGGTTGGATTAAAATTTTCAAAAAAAATATTTATTACTTACCATCCACAAAGACCTGTATTACTTCATCGCTGACTCCCATATTAGAGAAACCTCCATCGTTATATAAATTTTGTAGCGTTACACGTTTGGTCAGATCACTGAACATTGCTATGGTATAATTAGCACAATCCAAAGCTGTAGCATTGCCTAATGGTGACATTTTATCTGCATAGCTTATAAAACCATCAAAACCTTTAACGCCTTGACCTGCCGTTGTTGGGGTTGGCGATTGAGAGATAGTATTAACACGAACTTTTTTATCTCTTCCAAAGAAATAACCAAAACTACGCGCTATACTTTCTAAATATGCTTTGTTGTCTGCCATATCGTTATAATCTGGGAAAACGCGCTGCGAAGCCATATAAGTAAGAGCAACGATACTTCCCCACTCATTCATAGCGTCTTTTTTATAAAGCGTTTGCATCGTTTTATGGAAGGAACCTGCAGAAATATCCCAACCTTTATGGGTGAAATCGTAATTCTGATTTGTATAATGATTGCCTTTACGAACGTTCACGGACATTCCTATTGAATGTAAAACAAAATCTAGCTTACCTCCTAAAATTTCTGTTGCTTTTGTAACTAAATTTTCCAAATCTTCCAGACTCGTAGCATCTGCCGGAATTACTTGAGAATTTGTTTTTTCTGCTAACTCTTTTATTTGCCCCATCCGCAATGCAATAGGCGCATTGGTTAACACAAACGTTCCGCCTTCTTCGTGGATGCGCTCTGCCGTTATCCAAGCAATAGAGTTTGCATCTAATGCGCCAAAAATGATTCCTCGTTTTCCTTTTAGTAAATTATATGACATGGTTAAATGTTTGAAGTTTATGGTTTATTATAATCTGTTGTTGGTTAAAAATAAATGCAACTCAACTTTAAATTTTGAATCCTGAATTTTGATTTTTTTTGAAAAGTAAAGATACATTTTAATTCAATAATTCCTTTGCATTTGCTATTGCTGCTTCTGAAACATTTTTGCCTCCTAACATTTGTGCAATCTCTGTAATTCGCTCTTCTTTATTTAAAACCCTCAATTGGGTTGTGGTCACATCGTTGTTGTCTTCTTTATAAACTTTTATATGATGGTCTCCTTTTGCAGCAATTTGCGGTAAATGTGTTATGCTTAATAGTTGCATTTCTTTACTCATACTGTGCATAATAATAGCCATTTTATTTGCTATTTCGCCAGAAACACCTGTGTCTATTTCATCAAAAACAATGGTTGGAAGCTTTTTGTATTCAGCTAAAACAGCTTTTATAGCTAGCATAATTCGGCTCATCTCGCCTCCAGAAGCTACTTTTTTTAAAGGTCCAAAAGCCAAGCCTTTGTTTGCGGTAAATAGTAACTGTAGCGTATCGGTTCCGTTATTTTTAAAATCTTCGGAAGTTGAGATATTAAATTGAAATTGTGCGTTCGGTAATCCTAATTGTAGTAATATTGCTTCAAGCTTTTTCTTTAGTGTTGGGATTGCCTCTACTCTCTTTTTGTGAAGTGAATTAGCTATTGTTAAAGCTGCTTCTCGCAACTTACTTTTTTGCTTCTCTAAGGTTTCAATTTGGTTATCCAACCCTAAAGTAGTGTTTACTTTTTCTTCAAGATTGGCTTCAATTTCAATTAATTCTGAAACTGTAGAAACTTGATGTTTTTGTTGAAGTTTATATAGAATTTGTAATTTTTCGTTTATCTGAAATAGCATTTCGGGATCTGCCTCAATGTTTTCCGCAGTAGTAGCTACTCCATTAGAAATATCTTCCAACTCAATGATTACACTATTTAAGCGTTGCCATAAATCTTCAAATGAAGAAGAAAAATGCTGTATTTTTCCTAAAACAATTCGTGCCTCCTTCATTTTTTCCAAAGCACCTACTTGCTCTTCATCTAAAATACGAATTACATTTGCAAAGGCTTCTTGGATTGTTTCGGCATTATTTAGCGTTTCGTAGGTTTCCTCAAGATCTTCTTGGTTCATTTTTTTTAAACCCGCTTGTTGCAATTCATTATAAAGAAAAGTGTTGTATTCTAGTTCTTTTGAAGCATTTTCTTTTTGAAGTTTCAAAGCAGAAAGTTCTTCTGAAATAGTTTTAAAATATTTAAATTGAATGCTATATGCTTTCAAGAGCTCATCATTACCAGCCAAAGCGTCTATCACTTCCATTTGGAAATTTTCCGAAACCACTTCTAAGGTTTCATGCTGGCTGTGAACATCTATTAAAAATGACGAAAGCGCTTGTAGTTGCGCCAAAGCAACGGGCGTATCATTTACAAAAGCGCGCGATTTACCGCTCGGTAAAATTTCACGACGCACAATTGTAGTTGCTTCATAATCTAAATCATTCTCTTCAAAAATTATTTGAAGCCCATAATTTTCAATAGAGAAATGTCCTTCAACAATACATTTTTTTGCAGCATCTTTTACACTTCCTAAATCTGCTCTCTTACCTAACAAAAGGCCCAACGCACCGAGAAGTATGGACTTCCCTGCTCCTGTTTCACCTGTAATAATCGTTAACCCTTCGTTTAACTCCACGCGAATATCTTCAATAAGCGCATAATTTTTTATGGCAAGGGTGGTTATCACTTTTTTAGATTTGAGGTGTTAGATTTGAGACGTGAGAAGTGAAATTTTATAAATTTAGCCATTAAATTTAAGGTGCCGAGTGTTTTTGAAAGTCATTCTAAAGGTGTCATTTTTCTTACAATTCTTCATGCTTTCAAAAATGTACCAAAGACTAATATTTAATCTCAGACCAATTGCTTCGTTTAGTTGGTGCCAATCTATTTAGATTTTCTAATAACTTGGTAATATCAACCTGTGGACCACCGCTAAAGATTGCTTGTATTTCATCACTTTTTGCATCAAAAAACGTACGCACCAAATAAGAGTTTGGTCTTCTGTCATTAATACCCTTTAACTTATTTACAGCTTCTGCAACTTTCTCTTTAGCCTTTTTTTGATCTTTTTCCATAATGTCCATACCATCACGATGGTACTCGTACATTACATTGTGAAAATCCTTATAAACTGAAGATACCAAAGCGTCATTATAACGATACCTGGACTGGTTGCCATCTGCACTTTTCCATCCTGAAAAACTACTTGATGCTGCTGTATTTGTTATTTGTTTGGCTGTTTCAAAATAGGGAGTGCCTCCATCTAAACTAAAGGTATCTGCATCTAAACCAATAATAGTATAAACGTGAAAAGCAATAATCGAAACCAAGTTTGATCCAAAGCTATTCATATTAAAATTAAGCGGTTCGTATTCCTTATAATTAAAACTTACTTGTTTGTCAAAATAATTATAAACAGGAGTATCATACGTTGACCCGTACACAGGACGTGATGACTGTATTTGTAATGTTGCGGTAAATAAATCGCCGTTGTACTCGCTTATAATCAAGCTCATATTACAGTCTATACGCTCTTGATTTTTGTACTCTCTATCGGTCCACTTTGTGTTGTTTATAAATTCTCGTAGCTGAGTTTCCAGTGTATTGAATATTTGCAAATTGGGTTGACCAGTCTGTTCAGCATCTATATTAACGGTGCAATTAAGCTCTTGTGCCTGTGCAGAAAATGTGGCGGCGACACATAGTATAAAAAGTAAAAATTTACGCATTGTTCTGTTCTATAATATAATGTAAAATATCTTTTGCTACTTCATTTTTAGGTTTAACAGTAAAAGAGATTGTTTTATTCTCTTTACCTATTAAAGTAATCTTATTGGTGTCAGTTTTAAAACCAGCACCTTTGTCTCGAAGCGAATTTAACACAATTAAATCTAAGTTCTTTTTTTTCAGTTTCAATTTTGCGTTTTCTTCTTCGTTTTCTGTTTCTAAAGCAAAACCTACTAGGTATTGATTCTTCTTTATTTCGCCTAAAGAAGCCAATATATCCTTTGTTTTTGTAAGTTGAAGTGTGAAGGTATCACTTTTCTTTTTAATTTTTTCTGAAGCAACTTCAGAAGGTCGATAATCTGCTACTGCGGCACTTAATATTGCAACATCGGTTTTATCAAAATATTCGTGGGCAGCATTATACATTTCTTCAGCCGAAGTAACGCGTATTAATTTTATAAAGTCATTTTCAACTTTTAAAGCTGAAGGACCTGAAATTAAAACAACCTCAGCACCAAGATTGGCAGCTTCTTCTGCAATTGCAAAACCCATTTTTCCGCTGGAGTGATTTCCTATAAAACGAACGGGATCTATAGCTTCATACGTTGGGCCGGCTGTTATTAAAATTTTCTTTCCGTGAAGGGGAAGTTTTTTCTGAATATCGTTTTTCAGAAAAGAAACAATATCTTCGGGTTCTGCCATTCTGCCCTGCCCTACTAAACCACTTGCAAGTTCGCCAAAAGCTGCGGGAATTTGAATATTTCCGAAACTATTCAACTTTTCAAAAACATCATTTGTGGTTGGGTGTTGGTACATGTCCAAATCCATCGCTGGCGCATAATAAATTGGGCATTTAGCCGAAAGATAGCAAACAAGTAAAAGATTATCGCACGTGCCATGAGCCATTTTTGACAATGTATTAGCTGTTGCTGGAGCTATCAAAAACAAATCAGCCCAAAGAGCCAACTCAACGTGGTTGTTCCATTTGGGCTCTTTAAAACTATTGGAATCTTTTTCTTCTGTAAATGAAGAGTACACTTCGTTTTTTGAAAGGGTTGAAAGCGTTAACGGTGTTACAAATTCTTTAGCAGAATTAGTCATTACAACTTTCACATTAGCCCCTTTTTTCACTAAAAGCCTAACTAAAAAAGCTGCTTTATACGCGGCAATCCCGCCGGTAACGCCAAGCAAGATATTTTTCCGGTTCAAAACAGACATTTTTTATGTTTGTGGTTTATAGTTTGTTGTTTAGGTTAAAAGACAAATTGACTATTAACAAATAATTTTTTACTCCTCAACTATCTCGTCAGCAGTGTTTCTGTAGTAGATTTTATTTTCTAACCATTCTTGTACTGCTAAAGCGTGTGGCTTAGGAAGTTTTTCGTAAAATTTTGAAACTTCAATTTGCTCTTTATTTTCAAAAATTTCTTCTAAACTGTCATTGTAAGTTGCAAACTCATCAAGCTTTTCAAGAAGTTCTTTTTTAATGTCGCCATTTATTTGATTAGCTCTTTTCGAAATGATTGAAATAGCCTCATAAATATTGTTTGTAGGCGCATCAATTTTATTTTTGTCTAAAGTAACTGTATTGATTGGGGCATCTAGATTTTTAATATCCATACTATAATTTATTAAAAAGTGGGTTCAATTTCTATTGGTATAATTTTTATTTCAATGTCTTGATACATTTTGTTAGCATCTGTTGCCAACTCAGTATCTTTATAATACCTTATAAAGGTATTGTAATGTCCTTTTGCCGTTATTAAACGTTCTTGCACTAGGGATGGAACACTTCTTATAGCAAGACTATATGCTGCAACAAACCTTCCATAAAATGCATCTTTTCTGTAATTAGAGCCAGGGTTATCGGTAATAAAATTATCAAAAGCACTAATAGCGGCTTTGTAATCTTCAACATGCAAATATTGTTTTGCGGTTTCGTATTCCTTTTTTTCAAGTTTTCCTCGTAACTCGGCTACAAGTTCATTGGCCTCTAACCTTTTATCAGAATTTGGATAAACATTTATAAATTCCTGAAGTTTTTCCAAAGCTTTGTAAGTGTCCTTCTGGTCTAAAGAGAATCTAGGCGATAGTTGATAGAAACTTTTTGCTGCTTTAAATGAAGCTACTTCAGTACTATCACTTTGCGGATAGGCTTGCGTAAAACGTTCAAATTGGTATCCTGAAAGGTAATAATCTTCTAAGTTATAATATGTATTTGCATAAATAAACATAAGCTTTTCACCTTGAGGCTTTCCTCTATATGATGGAACTATTTGCTCCATCAATTTAAGCCCTTTTTTATATTTGCCTATTTTATAAAGCGAATCTGCAACGGCATATTTTTTACCCATATCATCTTTTCGTAGCGCTTGCTGATATTCGCTACAAGATGAGAGGATTATTGTAAAGCAAAGTAAAATAAAAAGAGGTAATTTCATGGGCTTAAAAAACATCGTGCAAAAATAGGGAATTAAAGATGATTGAACAAAACTTATTATTGGGCTAAAATAGTGCCCTAAAGAGCATTGTTTGCAAGCCTTTTGAAATATTTAACGTATCTGTGAAAAAGAGTAGTTTTAGAAATTTTTGCAGAAAGAATCTATTTTGGCTCGTAAACCATCACTAATCCTAACTAATGGAAGCCTTACGGTATCATCGCAAATTCCTAAAGATTTGAAAACCGCTTTTATTCCTGCGGGATTTCCTTCTGCAAAAATATAGTCGATTGCTGGGGCAATTTTATAATGAATTTTATAAGCTTCATCAACATTTCTATCTAAGCCAAGTTTAACCATTCTTGAAAATTCTTTTGGAAAACCTTCGCCAATTACTGAAATAACTCCTGCTCCACCAGCAAGTACCATTGGTAGCGTTACCATATCGTCTCCAGAAATTACTAAGAAATCTTTTGGGCAGCCATCAATAAGTTTCATTGCCTGTACAATATCGCCTGCGGCTTCTTTAATAGCTACAATTTTATCAAAATCATTCGCCAAACGGATTACCGTTTCTGGAAGCATATTTGAAGCAGTACGTCCTGGAACATTATATAAAATTATTGGTGACGGAGCAGCTTTCGCGATTGCCGCAAAATGCTGATAAACACCCTCCTGCGTAGGTTTGCTGTAAAAAGGTGAAACGGAAAGAATAGCCATAAAAGCGGAAAGATCTCGTACTTTCATTTCAGCAATTACATCCATTGTGTTATTGCCGCCAATACCTAAAACCAATGGCAAACGACCGTTATTTGCTGAAACGACTGTATCAATTACAACCTGTTTTTCTTCTTTGGAAAGTGTTGCGCTTTCAGCAGTTGTACCTAAAACTACCAAATAATCAATTCCATTTTCAATGTTATAATTTACCACTTTTTTAAGCCCTTCTACATCAATTGAAAAGTCACTTTTAAATGGGGTTATTAGCGCTACGCCTGTTCCTATTAGCTCTTTCATTATACTCGATTTTAATGTTGTTGTCGGTTATCGATTTTCTTTTGTAAGTTCGAAAACCTTAGAAATTCATTCATTTGCTCCTATCATCGGTCTTCGGTCATTTATATTTTCTTCAGAATTTTCAAATATTTTACTACTTCACTTTTAAAATCTTTCGTTTTTTGCGGATCAATGGCTAATACCAAATCATAAAGTCGCCCGTCTGTACCGTTAAAACCTATCTTAAATTTTGCTTTGCTACGAGCAATCATTGTGCCTAGAAACTCATGTTTTTCATTGTTAAAACCTATTAAAACATCAAATGGGATATCGAGAAATTCCAATGCATTTTGGTTTTTAATTTCACCTCGCCACGTAAATTCTTTATTGGTTATTTGGTTTTGCCGAAGTGAAGGTAGTTTTTTTCGAGTTTTAAAAAACGTGAATATTTTTATATCCTTTCGTTGTAAACCAAGTTCTTTTCCGAAGCTATAAAATAATTCAAAATCGTCAAAAAAAGCTTCGTCAACTAAAAATCCTAATCTTTTTAATGGTGTGTTTCGTTGGGAAAAATCACGGTTTATTAAGGTTTTTTCAGTGTGTTTTTTTAATGAATATTGTTTTAGTTTTTTCAACATAAAAATTCAAATTCTGAAGTTGCAAAAATAGGTTTTTTCAAGACTTTTTTAATTTCAATTAAGAAATCATTTGCAAAAAATCATCTTCCGAAATTATGGCTACACCCAAATCTTCAGCCTTTGTTTTTTTACTGGGCCCCATATTATCGCCCGCCACCACATAATTGGTTTTAGAAGAGATAGAACTGGAAACCTTGCCACCATTATCTTCAATAAGCTTTTTAAGTTCGTCGCGCGATACTTTTGTAAATACGCCGGAAACTACGAAGGTATTTCCTTTCAAAGTATCAGTCTGATTGGCAAGTTTATCTGCTGAAATTTCCAATTGAACACCATAATTTTTCAAACGTTCAATAGTTTCAATATTTTCTTCGGAAGTGAAAAAAGAAACTACACTTTGAGCGATGCGTTCGCCAATTTCATCAACGGTTATCAGTTCTTCTTCGGAAGCGTTTTTTAACGCATAAATGGTTTTGTAATGTTTTGCAAGTTTCTTCGCAACGGTTTCACCAACGTAGCGAATTCCCAGGCCAAAAAGGACTCTCTCAAAAGGAATTTGTTTTGAGGCTTCGATTCCTTTAATCATATTCTCAGCACTTTTTTGCGCCATGCGTTCTAACGGAATAATTTGCTCTTCTTTTAAAAGATATAAATCTGCATAATTATTTATCAAACCATTGTTTACCAAAAGTGCAACAGTTTCGCCACCCAAACCATCAATATCCATCGCTTTACGCGAAATAAAATGCTGAATCCGTCCAATAATTTGTGGTGGACAACCTTCAAAATTTGGACAATAATGTTGAGCCTCGCCTTCTGAACGAATTAAGGATGTGGCGCATTCAGGACATTCGGTTATATATTCAGTTGGATTTGAATTAGAATCACGTTGCATAAAATCTACCCCAATTATCTTCGGAATTATTTCGCCTCCTTTTTCAACAAAAACGGTATCACCTTCACGAATATCAAGCTTTGCAATTTGGTCTGCGTTGTGCAATGAAGCACGTTTTACAATGGTTCCCGCCAATTCTACAGGCTCCAAATTTGCTACAGGCGTGATTGCGCCTGTTCTGCCAACTTGATATGTAATTTGGTTTAAAACTGTAGAAACTTGTTCTGCTTTAAACTTATAAGCCATCGCCCAACGTGGCGATTTTGCGGTGTAACCAAGCTCTTCTTGCTGTTGTAGGTTGTTCACTTTTACTACTACTCCATCAGTTTCATACGGAAGTTTATGACGATGAACATCCCAATAATTTACAAATTCTAAAACCTCATCAAGACTTTTGGCTAGTTTAGCTGCTTCGGGGACTTTGAAACCCCATTGTCTTGCTTTTTCTAAACTTTCATATTGTGTTATTATAGGTAGCCTTTCGCCTATAATAGTATAAAGCAAACAGTCTAATGGGCGTTTTGCCACTTCGGCACTGTCTTGTAATTTTAAACTTCCAGAAGCTGTATTACGTGGGTTTCGGTATGGCTCTTCGCCAGCTTCTACTCTTTCAATATTCATTTTTGTGAAACCTTCAAACGGTAAAACAATTTCACCGCGAATATCAAAAAGCGGCGGATAATCACCCTTCAACTGTAATGGAACGGAACGGATAGTTTTTATGTTTGCGGTAACATCATCGCCTTGAAAACCATCGCCACGGGTTACTGCCTTTTTCAGCTTTCCATCTTCATACGTTAAACTTATGGAAGCGCCGTCGTATTTCAGTTCGCAAGTGAATTCAACTTCACCATCTACCATTTTTTCAATACGCCTTTCCCAATCTTCAAGATCTTCTTTTGAATAGGAATTATCTAAAGAATACATTCTGAAGGTATGCGGAACGGTTTCAAAGTTTTTGGTTATTTCACCACCAACACGAAGCGTGGGCGAATTGGCGTCATAAAACTCGGGATGTGCTTTTTCTAACTCTTGAAGCTGAACTAATTTTTGGTCAAACTCAAGGTCAGAAATTGTTGGTGTATCGAGTACGTAATAGTTATAGTTATGCTCGCGAAGTTCGTTGCGAAGAGAGTTAATTTGCTGTTCAGTGTTCATAGAAATAAAGGGGTTTTTGAATTGATAATTTTAAAAAAAAGAGCCACAAATTCACGAATAATTGTATAAAAATATTCGTGAATTTGTGGCTGAAATTTACAGTTTTGAGAATAAATTAATCTTCTAAAAAGATATTACGAACCAATGCCGCACAAAGTCCACCAGCAATAGGAGCTACAATAAATAGCCACAACTGTTGCAAAGCCATTCCACCAGCAAAAAGCGCTGGGCCTAAACTACGTGCTGGATTTACAGACGTACCAGTTATAGGAATAACAACCATATGTATCAACGCCAGTGAAATACCTATGGCAAGCCCAGCCATTGCTGGAGATGCATTCTTTGCAGTTGTACCAAAAATTACCATTAAGAACAAAAAGGTAAATACAAATTCTGCAATAAGTGCTGATGTCATACTGTATTCGCCAAGGTAACCAGGACCCCAGCCGTTAGAGCCTAAGCTCCATTCTTTCATTTCAAAACCTGAGCCGCCAGTTGCAATAACATATAGTAATCCAGCCGCCGCAATAGCCCCAATACATTGTGAAATAACATAGCCAACGGTGTCTTTTGCAGATAGCTTACCAGCGGCTAGCATTGCAATTGAAATAGCAGGATTAATGTGGCATCCTGAAATTGGCCCAATGGTATATGCCATTGCAACTACAGATAAACCAAAGGCTAATGCTATACCTAGCAAACCAATTCCAGCAGGGCCAGTTGTTGAAACGCTAGCAATTGTTGCCGCACCACAACCAAATAAAACTAATGCAAATGTGCCAAGAGCCTCGGCAAAATACTTTTTTGAGGAATTCATATTCTATAATTTAAAGGGTTAGATATGTAAATTTAACAAAAATGAATTTCTAAAACCGGTTTGTTAACAAAAACCGCAAATTATTGATAATCTGTTATGCTCTATCCTCATTAAGCCATTTAGGAAGCTTTGTAGACCTAAATTCTTCCATTTTTTTAAGAAGTCGGTCGGGGTTGCTATCTACTAAAAGTAAATTATAGTTATCCATAGAAAGGAAACCTTTGCGCACCATAGTTTCAAGCATTTTTATAAGATCGTTGTAAAATCCATTGATGTTTAAAAGACCAATTGGTTTTGAGTGAAGCCCAAGCTGAAGCCAAGTAATTATTTCAAAAAGCTCTTCTAAAGTTCCCATTCCGCCGGGAAGTGCAATAAAACCATCGCTTAGTTGTTGCATCTTCAGTTTACGATCATGCATATTTTCGGTCGTAATGAGTTCTGTTAAACCAAGGTGCACAACTTCTTTCTTTTTTAGAAAGTTGGGAATAATACCTATTACCTTCCCCTTATGGTCTAAAACACTTTTCGCTATAACGCCCATTATTCCAATCTTTGCGGCGCCGTAAACAAGCGTTATGTTACGATTGGCAAAGATTTCTCCAAGTTTTTTAGCGGCATCTGTTATAGCGAGGTCGTTTCCATCACTACTGCCACAGAAAACGCATATTTTTTCAAGTTTGTTCATATTTCTCTGTGTAACTCTGCGCCTCTCTACGCTACTCTGCATTATAGCTGTTACACTGAGCTACACAGAAGAAATATAGAGTTTCGCGGAGGTTTATAATTTACATTTCAACATTCTATCTTTACCGAAAATATCTTTTTTTACTTCAATATTCTGAAAACCTTCACTTTTTAAAAGTTCAATTAATTCAATAGCAAGGTACTCATTAATCTCGAAAAACAGCTTTCCTTTGGGCTCCAAGTGTGTTTTAGCAAGTCTAGAAATGATTTTGTAAAAAAGTAATGGGTCTTCATTACTAACATATAAGGCCGAATCTGGCTCATATTTTAAAACGTTTTGATGCATCCTTTTCTTTTCAAGTTCCCGGACGTAAGGCGGGTTGGATATTATTACATCGTATTGCTTCGGAAGTGTTTTGGCTTTTAAAATATCTGTTTGGAAGAATTCAATTTCAACTTTATTTAGTTCCGCATTTTGGTGAGCAATTTTTAAAGCTTCCTCAGAAATATCTATTGCTGAAACCTTCGAATTGGGAAGGTTTTTGGCCAGCGAAATAGCGATGCAACCTGAACCCGTGCCAATATCCAGTAATTCTGAATTCTGAATTCTGAATTCAGAATTATCTAAAATCCACTCTACCAATTCCTCTGTTTCTGGACGGGGAATTAGGGTGTATTTATTCACCTTAAAAGAAAGGCTATAAAACTCGGTCGCTCCTATTATATATTGAATGGGTTCTTGATTCTCAAGGCGACGTAAAGTTTTTTCGAACTTCTCAGCATCTTCTTCTTGAATTTCTTTTTCAGGATTTAAAGCAATTTCTACACGTGAAAGCTTTAAATATTCTTCAGAAAGAATGTTGAATAACGATTGTATTTCTTCCGAAGGATATAGATCAGAAAGAGAATTTTTAAAGCTTGCTTTTATTTCTTTTAGAGTCAAAACCTATAATGCTTTTATCATATGTACTGGGCAAGAATAATGACCCGTATTGCCCAATGCACAATCAATATATTCAAAACCTGACTGCTTGTACAGTTTTTGAGCGTGGATCATATATTCCATCGTTTCAAGGTATATTTTTTCAAAATTGAACTCCTTTGCTTTTACTATACAGAATTCCATCATTTTGGCTCCAACACCTCTTCCATGAGCTTCTGGTAGAAAATACATTTTTTGAAGTTCGCAAACGTTGCCTTCATAATTATCAAGCTGTGCCACTCCTGCTCCACCTATTGTTCCACCCTTTTCTTCAACTACAAAATATGCTGCTTTTGGTTTTTGGTAGGTTTCAAACATACAGTCTAATGCTTTATCGGCATAGGCTGTACCTACTTTAGCGACATTCAAATCTTCCAAAACGCTACGTATAACGATAGCGATCTGTGGATTGTCTTTCTTTTCAATAAGACGAATTATTGGCGTGCTCATTCTAATTAAATCCTTGTATTTTTACGCCGTGAAGATACACGAAAAATATATGTTGCGCTGCATACAATTGGCCAAAAACGGACTGGGAACCACGTATCCAAATCCGTTGGTGGGTTGCGTGATTGTTCACAATGATGCCATTATTGGAGAAGGCTGGCACTACAAAGCTGGACAGCCACACGCAGAAGTAAACGCAATAAAAAGTGTTGAAAATCGCGAATTATTAAAAGAATCAACGATATATGTAAGTCTTGAACCGTGTAGCCATTATGGCAAAACCCCGCCTTGTGCAAATTTGATTATTGAAAGTGGAATTAAAAAAGTTGTGGTTGGAAGTCTAGATATTAATCCGAAAGTTGCAGGAAGTGGTATTAAAATGTTGATTGAAGCTGGATGCGATGTAATTATTGGCGTTTTAGAAAATGAATGCAATGCATTAAATAAGCGATTTTTCACCTTTCATCAAAAAAAGAGACCGTATATTTTTCTGAAATGGGCGCAGACCATCGACGATTTTATTGCTCCAAAAGCTGAAACGCGAAACCAAACTGAACCTGTTTGGATAACCAATAAATTTTCAATACAATTAGCCCATAAAATGCGTGCCGAAGAGGCTGCAATATTAGTTGGCACAACTACTGTTTTGCAAGACAATCCTTCACTTACAGCTCGTGATTGGGCTGGAGAAAATCCATTGCGAATTGTTATTGACAGAAATTTAAAACTTTCGAAGGATTTTTCAGTTTTTGATACAAATGCGAAAACAATTGTTTTTAATGAAGTAGAAACAAAAACTTTAGAAAGTTTAGAATTTGAAAAGTTAGATTTTTCTCAATCGATTCCGAAGCAAATCTGCGCAATTCTTTTCAAAAAAAATATTCAATCTGTAATCATTGAAGGCGGCGCGAAAACGCTACAAGCCTTTATTGATAATAATCTTTGGGATGAAGCATTCGTTTTTACTGGAAAGAAAACTTTTGGAGAAGGAATAAAAACTCCAATTTTCAAAGGCGAAATAATTTCCGAGGATAAACTAAGAGATGACGGCTTACAAATTTTTAAAAACCCGAAAAATTGACAGCTCTTTTACTCAGCATTCTTTCCTCTACACTAATTTTTGTGGCTTTTAAACTTTTTTCAAAGTTTAAAATTAATACTCTACAAGCCATTGTATTTAATTATGTGACAGCTTGTTTTTGTGGGATTATGTTTCAAAAAAACACCATAAAAATTACAGAATTACCAAATTATGAATGGTTTCCTTTTGCCTTAGGTTTAGGTGTATTGTTTATAACAGTTTTTAACTTAATGGCAATAACCACACAACGTAGCGGACTTTCTGTAGTATCTGTAGCTACAAAAATGAGCGTGGTAATTCCCATCCTTTTTGGATTGCTGTACTACAAGGAGAGTCTTGGTTTTTTTAAATTCATCGGCATCGTCCTAGCATTAGTTGCTGTATATCTAGCTTCAATAAAAACGAAAGACGGTCTTAAAGTGCAGCCATCAAATTTAATTTTCCCAGTTTTGGTTTTTTTAGGAAGCGGTTTTATAGACACAACCATTAAATACCTAGAAAGTGAATTTATTGCAGAAAATGACACCGTTATTTTTTCAGCAACTATATTCGCAATGGCTGCTAGCATTGGGTTTGCAATATTACTTTTTCAGTTTTTTAAAGGAAAATTAACCTTTGAATTTAAAAACATTTTGGGCGGAATAGCATTGGGAATTATTAATTATTTTTCTGTTTATTTTTTAGTACAAGCGTTGCGAAGTGATATATTGGAAAGTTCAGGAATTTTTACAGTTAACAATGTAGCGATTGTAATGTTTTCAACCTTATTGGGTATTTTACTTTTCAAGGAGAAATTAATGAAAAAAAACTGGATTGGCATTGGGTTGGCAGTGCTTGGAATATTATTTATAGCTTTGTCCTCTTAGCCGTGTCTCCTTAACTCCCAAAAGGAAAATTAGCAATGTGAAAATTTTGGAAATAGAAAAAGATACATATAAAACCATTTTAAAACCTTCCAAAGAAGTTCTTTTTAAAGAGAAGGGCAGTAAGTTTTTTGGGTATGCTTTTCCAGTTACTTCAGAAGATGATGTAAAGGAACGTTTAGAAGAACTTAAAAAACAACATCATAGTGCACGGCATTTTTGTTATGCTTGGCAACTTGGCAAAAGCTATGAAGCTTATAGAGCAAATGATGATGGAGAACCTTCTAATAGTGCAGGAATGCCAATCTATGGACAACTACAGTCTTTTGATGTTACAAATATGCTTGTTGTGGCTGTGCGCTATTTTGGTGGAACAAAATTGGGCGTGGGCGGATTAATACAAGCTTACAAAGCTACTGCACAAATGGCTTTGCAAAGCTGTCGTATCGTTAAAAAAACAATTGATGAAGTCTTCATTTTAAAATTTGAATATCCCGAAATGAATATCGTAATGCGAATTATTAAAGATGAAGACATAAATATTGTCAATCAAAAAATGGAATTGAATTGCGAATTTGAAATTTCAGTTAGAAAAAAAGAAGCGGAGTGGGTTTTTGAAATTTTTGAGAATACCTACAAGATTAATATTTTAAAAAAAGAAATTTCAAAACCCAAATAAACTTCAAAAAAGAAAAATTCAAAGTTCAGCTATCACCTTTTACAAAATATTTTATCGATTAAACGTCAGAGTTTATCGATTAAATAATGAGGCGCTTTCATTAACTTTTTTGTGGTACTATTTACAAAGACCAAAACAGTAGTCGCAATTACTAAAAGTTGTTTGGATTCATTATAAATTTCATACTCAAATTCAATTTTTACCGATGGTATTTTCTTTAATGTAGTCTTTACTGTTAACAAATCATCATAAAAAGCAGGCTGTTTATAATCTATACTAAAATGCACAACAGGAAGCTGTACATTATTGGCTTCCATCCATTTATACGAAAAACCAAGCTCGCGTAGCCACTCTGTTCTACCCTGTTCTAGATACTGTGCGTAGTTACCGTAATAGACAACACCCATCTGGTCGGTTTCGCCATATCGTACTCTAAGTTGTGTATATGTATTCTTCAAAATTTATATTTATTAAGGTATGAATAAAGAAAGTTTTTTTGTAGTTTTATCCAATTGGAAGTATGGCGAAAAAAAACTAAAAATTCAACCCCAAAGCAGTTTTTTTTATAACTTTTTTGTTCACATATTTGCACTGTTAAAAAATACCTCGGATACACTCTCTCCTCCTATTTTTTAGCCAACCTTAAATAATAAAACACACAAATTTTAACTATGAACAAAACTGCAGAAACAGTTTGGAACAATTGTTTGACCTTCATCGAAGATAATATAACTTCGCAAGCGTTCAAAACATGGTTCGAACCTATAAAAGCAGTAAAGCTTACTGATAATGCATTGAGCATTCAGGTGCCCAGTAAATTTTTTTACGAATGGCTGGAAGAGCATTACGTTAAAATTTTAAAAGTTGCCCTAACCAAAGAATTAGGTGCTACTGCCAAATTGGTTTACATCATCAGGATGGAAAACACCTACGGCAACAAACAACCCTTTACCGAAAAAATACCAAGTGCAAACCGAAGCAACCTACGATCGCAAGAAGTAGATGTGCCTTTAAAAAATAAGAGCCCTGAGTTAAAAAATCCTTTTGTGATACCGGGTATTCGCAATGTTGTAATTGAATCTCAACTGAATCCAAATTACAATTTCGAAAATTTCTTAGAAGGCGAATCAAACCGTTTAGCGCGTTCTGCTGGTTTAGCTGTTGCAAACAAACCTGGCGGAACTTCTTTTAACCCATTACTTATTTTTGGTGGTGTTGGTTTAGGAAAAACACATTTAGGCCACGCAATTGGTGTTGATATAAAAGACAAATATCCCGAAAAAACAGTACTCTATATTTCTGCAGAAAAATTTACACAGCAATACATTGAGTCTGTAAAAAAGAATAATCGCAACGATTTCATACATTTCTATCAAATAATAGATGTGCTTATTGTTGATGACATTCAGTTACTTTCTGGTAAAGCTGGAACACAAGATGTTTTCTTTCATATATTCAATCACTTACACCAAAACGGCAAGCAAGTTATTTTAACTAGTGACAAAGCACCGGTTGATATGATTGATATTGAACAACGTTTGCTATCCCGATTTAAATGGGGACTTTCTGCGGAATTGAATCACCCAGATTACGATACTCGTGTTGCAATTATAAAAAACAAGTTATACCGTGACGGTGTTGAAATGCCCGATGATATTATTGAATTTTTGGCAAACAACATTAAAACGAATATTCGTGAATTGGAAGGTGCTATAATTTCATTAATTGCACATTCTTCTTTCAACAAAAAGGAAATAACAATAGAACTTGCCCGTAAAATTGTTGATAACTATGTGAAACACACCAAACGTGAAGTTTCCATAGATTACATACAAAAAGTGGTAAGTGATTATTTCCAGATGGATGTAGAAACACTTCAGTCCAAAACCCGAAAAAGACACATTGTGCAAGCAAGACAACTGGCTATGTTTTTTGCGAAGAAATTTACCAAAGCTTCCCTTGCTTCCATAGGTTCTCAGATTGGGCAACGTGACCATGCAACTGTATTGCACGCTTGCAAAACCGTTGATAATCTTTCTAGTACCGACAAACAGTTCCGTAAATACGTGGAAGATCTTAGCAAAAAGTTGACGCTTTAAAATTTATACTTCGGCTCCGCTCAGTAACCGAGGTTTCAGGTTTCATTATTACCCAAAAAACAAATCCTCCACAAATTATTCATTATTCACTATTCATTAAACTTTCTACCTTACTTTTGCCGAAAATATAAAACGTGAATTACCTTTCAGTAGAAAATATATCCAAGTCTTTCGGGATGCGGGTTTTGTTTGAAAATATATCCTTCGGAATCAATGAAGGACAAAAAATAGGTTTCGTAGCAAAAAATGGAACAGGAAAAACTTCCCTCCTTAATATTATTGCAGGAAACGATAAAGCCGATACTGGTAATGTTGTTTTCAGAAAAGGATTAAAAGTTGCCTATTTACCACAGGAACCAGATTTAGATCCTGCGCTTTCTGTAGAGCAAACCATTTTTTCTTCAGATAATCCTATTCTTAAAATAATTGAGAATTACGAACACGCTATAGAAAATCCAGATGATGCAGAAGCATTTCAAAAAGCCTTTGATGCAATGGATGCACACCACGCTTGGGATTTTGAAACACGTTACAAGCAGATTCTCTTTAAGCTGAAAATGGAAGATTTGCACGCAAAAGTTTCGACCTTAAGCGGCGGACAGAAAAAACGTTTAGCTTTGGCTAATGCATTGCTCACCACTCCAGATTTACTTATAATGGATGAGCCTACTAACCATTTAGATCTAGAAATGATTGAGTGGCTTGAAAATCTTTTCGCAAAAGAAAACTTTACGCTATTTATGGTTACGCACGACCGTTATTTTTTAGAACGTGTTTGCAATGAAATAGTTGAATTGGATGAAGGAGTACTTTACAGCTACAAAGGAAACTACAGTTATTACCTGGAAAAACGAGATGCACGTATAGAAACCGAAGCTACTGAAACCGGTAAAGCAAAGCAACTTTTCAAAAAAGAATTGGATTGGATGCGTCGTCAACCAAAAGCGCGTACTACCAAAAGTAAAAGTAGAATAGACGATTTTCACGAGATAAAAGATCGTGCCAGCAAACGTCGTAACGACCATGAAGTTCAGTTAGAGCTTAACATGGAACGCATGGGCACCAAGGTTGTGGAGCTTCATAAAATATCTAAATCGTTTGGCGATAAAGTAATGCTAGACAAGTTTGAATACAATTTTAACCGTGGCGAACGTGTTGGTATTATTGGTAAAAATGGAACTGGAAAATCTACTTTTTTAAATATTTTAACAGGAGCCTTAAAACCAGATGGCGGAAAAGTAGTGGTAGGTGAAACGGTGCGGTTTGGATATTACACTCAAGCGGGTATAAACATAAAAGAAGGTCAGAAGGTTATTGATGTAATTCGTGAATACGGCGATTATATTCCACTTAAAAAAGGACGGCAAATCTCTGCTTCACAACTTTTAGAACGTTTTCTATTCGATCCAAAAAAGCAATATGATTTTGTTGAAAAATTGAGCGGAGGCGAACGTAAACGTCTTTATTTATGTACCGTTTTAATTAAAAACCCCAATTTTTTAATTCTAGATGAGCCCACGAATGATTTAGATATTGTAACATTAAACGTTTTGGAAAGCTTCCTTTTGGACTTTCCTGGTTGTCTTTTGGTAGTTAGCCACGACCGCTATTTTATGGATAAGATTGTGGATCACCTTTTTGTTTTTAGAGGAGATGCAGAAGTGGAAGATTTTCCTGGAAACTATTCAGACTTTAGAACTTACGAAGACAGTAACATACAGGACAAACGTGACGCAAGCGAAGCAGCAACAAAGGTTAAAAAAGACTGGAAGCAAGACTCGTCAAGCCCTGCAAAGCTAAATTACAACGAACAAAAGGAATACAACAAGCTAGAAAAGGAAATTGCAAATCTTGAAAAAAACCGTGAGGAACTTCAAAATAAGTTTGCAACCGAAAACTGGGACGGTGCAGAAATTGACAAACAATCTATAAAACTTCAGGAAATAATTGACAAAATTGAAACACAAACGGAACGATGGTTTGAGTTGTCGGCGAAAATGGGGGGATAATCTACTTACCCCCTTATTTCATTATTTTTATAACTAATTACCTTGATTTTTAGTTTCTTCATTCTGGAACCAATAGCTCTTCTAAAAAAAAGCATAACAACTAAACTTATACTCACTACACATAGGAACCCGAAAAATCGGGTTTAATAATTTGAAAATTA
>CAZFUX010000022.1:0-19709 GCA_964522085.1 uncultured Aequorivita sp. | reverse complement strand
ATTTTACAAATCTAATATTTTAGATTTGTTGCGTTAAGTTACTGAATGGAGCAAAGTATTAAGCAGTTGAAGCACATTACTAAGGTTTCCAACTTGGTGATCTAAAATAAATTTTAACGAAGCCTTATTGGCTTCAATTGGTGAAGCTTCGGTTTTTCTGCCTAAAACTACAAAACGAGTTTTATCCTCTTTCAAGCTTTGCACGTGGCTATCAAGTATTTTTAACCCATAGCGTTCTGCTACTTGTTTTCCTGCTATTGCAGCTACGCCTTTAAGATTTCCTTCTTTAATTCTTTTAGCCTCAGAAGCTGTGTCTTTACCTTCCACAATTTTGCGATGAGGCTGCACACGCATTAAATAATCCTTGCATTGTTGAAGCGCTACTGGATGCGAATGTATTTCATCTATTGTATGAAGCGTTTCGCCTTCCAAAGCCATTACGTACATATCTATGTTTAGGTATACTTCTTCCAAAATCTGAAAATCTTCTCGATCTATCAGCGTGTAATTGGGAAGAATTGAGCCCGCAATTGAGTTTTCAATGGCTATAACACCAAAATCTGCACTTAAATCTGTGATTGTTCCTGTCACTTTATCAAAGCTATCACAAGGAATTAGGGTTACATTGTTGTTGGGGAAAAGTTTTTGAACGGCAAGGTGATGAAATGAACTTTCTATTCCTTGAATGGCTATTTTAATGCTCATTGTTTTGTAGATTTAGGTTAAAAAAAAAGTCCCGGAAAAATTTTCCGGGACTTTAAATGTTTTATGGTTTAAGTAACTACACAACAATCCCAGTTCTATCTCTAAAATAGAAAAACCAAAAGTTGTTAAAGTTAAAAATTGTGTTCATAATGTTTTAATAGGTTGCTAATGTACCCATTTATTAAAAACTGAAAAGGTTTTTTTGATTTTAATTTGAAGTAGTCATCTTTTTATACAATCTAAAAACTTTACAAGCGTTCATTGTGTAACTTTGAGCAACTTATTTCACTATGTCTATTAAAGTAGAAAATATTACCAAAACCTACGGCGAACAAAAAGCGCTGAAAAACGTTTCATTTTCTATAGAAAAAGGTGAAATCGTTGGTTTTTTAGGCCCAAATGGCGCTGGAAAATCTACTATGATGAAGATTTTAACCACTTTTATTCCAGCTACAGAAGGTGTTGCAATTGTTAACGGCTTTGAAGTGAACAAAGATGATATAGCAGTCAAGAAGAGTGTGGGCTATTTGCCAGAGCACAACCCACTTTATTTAGATATGTATGTTCGTGAATACCTTTTTTTTAACGCTGATATTTATACTATTTCAAAAACTGAAGTTGAAAGCGTTATTAAAAAAACGGGGTTAACGCCTGAAGCAAACAAGAAGATTAGTCAACTTTCTAAAGGCTATCGCCAACGTGTTGGGCTTGCGAATGCATTACTACATAATCCTGATGTTTTAATTCTTGATGAACCTACAACGGGTTTAGATCCAAACCAATTAATTGAAATCCGACAGCTAATAAAAAACGTTGGAGAACACAAAACAGTATTACTTTCCACGCATATTATGCAGGAAGTTGAAGCTATTTGCGATCGTGTTATAATTATAAACAAAGGTGAAATTGTACTAGACAAAAATCTTTCAGATTTAAAAAAGAACAAGCAGCAAATTATAGAAGTAGAATTTGATTATCGTGTAGAGGAAGTTGCACTACAAAAACTTCCGAAGCTTGAAAAGGTTGAAAACACTATCGGTTTTGTATATCAATTATATTTTGAAACGGAACAAGATATGCGTGCTAAAGTATTCGATTTTGCACACGATAATGGTTTGAAGATTCTTCAATTGCACCAAAAAAATACTACGCTTGAAAAATTGTTCTCTGAATTGACTATTCAAAAATAAGCCTGCCTCTATAAAGTTCTTCAACTTCAACAATTGGCGGTTGGTTTTTTGAAATTACATCGCCCAAACTAACTATTTTTCCTTTTATAGATTGTTGTGGATTTACAACCATTGGCCCTGTGCTTCTGTGATAGACATCTAAGTTTTGAATTATTAAATTTTCAGCATAAATTCTACAATCACTAGAATACAAACCAAAACTAGCATAAGTTGCGTTTCCATTTAAGTAGAATTTTGAAAGTCCGTTGGCTACAATTGTTAGATCATCAACATCTAAATTCAGCTTAAAATCACCATCAGTGTGGTATTGGTCTTCAATTACATGATCTTCAGACAAAAGTGTTAATGAAGGATATTGCAACACTCCAATACTTTCAACAGATAAACCTGTGCTACTGCGTATTTCAGTAATATTTGGAGATGTTATATATACTTTAGTCAACTCATAATCACGAACTAAATTACATGTATTATTATTGTGAACTTCTAATTTGCCATCTGTTACAGTTACTTCAACATCAGTTATTAAATTTTCGCCAGTTTGGACCACTACTTTTTGCTCAACGCCTTGCTTCACAAATAGTTGTACGCGTTCCCAAACCAATATTTTGGTAAATGGTTGTACTGTAAATTCTGTTTCAACAATAGTCCCTGCCTTTTGAGCACAATCCCACCCTTTGTCTGAATCACATCCTTGAAAAAGAAGCAGAATGGTTGCGCTACAAAACCCAAAAATCAAGACGGTTCTTATAAAGCTTAGAGGCTTTTTAAAAAAAATTAAACTATTATTATTTATCATTTTTCTTCTTTTTACCTCCCAATCTATAACCAATACCAAACTCAACAGCTTCTGCTTTTGCCCAATGTGCGTGTAAAGATAAGGATGCAAACACTTTATCATTAAAGAAGTATCGTTTTAGCCCCAAACGGTTGTAAACACGGTTTTCAAACTCATAGGGCCAATACACATAATAGCCAAGTTGTGAAACGAAAGCTATTTTATTAAAGCGCCATTCATGACCAACGAAAACTCCAACTCGTTTATAATCTTCATCGCCAGAAAGACCGTCTTCAGGGTAAGCAATAGAGCGGTAAGTGATTAATTCTTTTAAAAATGTTGAAAAATACACATCAACTCCTGCTTGGAAAGTACTCTTGTAATTTATACGCTTATCCACAAAAGCTGAAACTACATAAAAAGGCTCCTGCCCTAGCCCAAGAACATCGCTTTCGTTTATACCCGTTCTAAAAACAAAATTATATTTAAGCGGTTCTGCATGCGTTTTACTAAGCGAATCTTCTTTTTTTATGTATTCTGGAAACTCTTGATAGTCTAATTGATAGCTAACACCCGCATTTAATAAAAATGAGTTCGTGCTGTTGTTTGGTGCTTTAAAATTTGCGTTGCTGTAATGAATAACGGTAAATCCAACATGAAAACCCAATCCCTTCCAAATATTTTCGCGCACATAATTACCCTTTAAAAAGGTTGAGCTTAAAAAGCTAGTCCCGTAAGCATTATTATTAAAATTGGTCTTATCATCATAAGATTTTGTAACATGGGCTACTCCCTGTCCCACTCGTACCATAAAATGTCTATTCAAAAAATACCAGTTCATATGCCCATAGGCTCCAATTGCATTTCCCAAATATTCATTTTGCATATCTTGGTAAATAACTGTAACGCCCCAATCTGGATAATTATAACGGCGTTCCCATTCACTAAAACCGTACGATTTTCTGTTAAATGAAAAGATAAAACCTGTGGGATGTCCAGTAATTAGGTGTTGAATATCTGGGTTGTGTTCAAGAATACTTCCATAGAAATAATCGGCTTCTAAAGAAACTGGTATTAATTCCTCTTCTTGTGAAAAGAGGGAAAAACTTATAAATAAGGCCGTGAATACGGAAAGAAACTGCTTCATATTTTTTTCAACGGCGGTAAAGATAAACTAATCTTTAAATTTTATTAGTTAGCATAAATTTTCTTTTGTTTCTTAAAATACTTGCGAAGCAATTTTTTGAATATTACTGCTTTTTCCCATTGAATAATAGTGTAAAAATGGAACACCAGCCTTAACCAATTCCTTGCTTTGTTGCACACACCAATCAATACCAATTTGCCGAACAGCTTTGTTATCCTTCGCTTTCACTACCTCCATCACTAAAACATCAGGTAAATCAACTTTAAATCTATGGGGAATTAAATTGAGATGCGACTTAACGGCAATCGGTTTCAATCCAGGAATGATAGGAACGGTAATTCCTTCTGCTCTGCATTTTTCCACAAACTGGAAATACTTTTCATTGTCAAAAAACATCTGCGTAACAATGTATTCGGCACCATTTTTAATTTTCTTTTTTAAAAAGTGAATGTCGCTTTCACTACTTGGTGCTTCCATGTGTTTTTCTGAATATCCTGCTACACCAATACAAAAATCTGTTGGACAAGTATTTTGAAGCTCATTATCCAAATAATTACCTTTGTTTAAAGAATTTATTTGTGAAACTAACTCACAAGCGTATTTATGTCCGTTTTTTTCGGGTGTAAAATAGGTTTCGCTTTTCACAGCATCACCGCGAAGCGCCATTACATTGTCGATACCTAAAAACTGAAGATCTATCAAAAAATTCTCGGTTTCTTCTTTTGTAAATCCACCGCAAAGAATGTGTGGCACGGCATCAACCTGATAACGATTTTGAATTGCTGCACAAATACCAACGGTTCCGGGGCGTTTACGAACAACTTTTTTTTCTATCAAACCATTTTTCAACTCCTTAAAAACATACTCTTCTCTATGGTACGTAACATTTATATAAGGGGGCTGAAACTCCATTAACGAATCAATATTCTCAAATATAGAGTGAATATTTTCGCCTTTTAATGGCGGTAAAATCTCAAACGAAAATTGTGTTTTTTCAGTTCTGTTTTTTATGTGTTGAGTTACTTTCATCTAGTCTGCAAGATTTGTTTTAAGCCAGTTTGTAGCTTCTTCAAAATTTATGTTTTTCCGCTTTGCGAAATCTTCAATTTGATCTTCTTTAATTTTTCCAAGACCAAAATAACGCGCTTCTAGATTCGCAAAATAATAACCCGAAACTGAAGCGGCTGGCCACATTGCCAAGCTTTCTGTCAATTCAACATCAATGCTTTCTTTTACTTTTAAAACGTCCCAAATAGTAATTTTCTCCAAATGATCTGGACAAGCGGGATAGCCTGGTGCGGGACGAATTCCTTTATATTTTTCTGAAATTAAATCTTCGTTACTAAGATTTTCTTCCGAAGCGTACCCCCAATAATTGGTACGCATCTCTTTGTGAAGGTATTCTGCAAAAGCTTCTGCTAAACGATCGGCCAAGGCTTTTACCATTATTGCATTGTAATCGTCATGTTCCTTTACATATTTATCTGCTAGTTCCGCTGTTCCAAAACCGGTACTCACACAAAAACAACCTATATAATCTTGAATTCCACTTTCTTTTGGCGCAATAAAATCTGCTAAAGCAATATTAGGCTTTCCTTTAGCTTTTTGTGATTGTTGGCGCAAGGTTCGGAATACGGGATTTGGGATTTTAGATTTTAGATTTGGGTCTTCGACAAGCTCAGACTGATAAATTTTCAAAGAAATATCATCATCGTTTATTGTATTCGCTTCAAATACTCCAAAAACAGCTCTTGCTTCCAATAGTTTTTCTGAAATTATTTTATGGAGCATTTTTTTCGCATCTTCAAATAATTCCGAAGCTTGCTCGCCTACCACTTTATCTGTTAAGATATTTGGGTATTTTCCGTGCAACTCCCAACTTCTAAAAAATGGAGTCCAGTCAATATATTCTTCTAAAAGATTTAAATTGAAATTATTTAATATTTGAACACCCAATTTATTTGGTGTAACTATTTCAGAAGTTTTCCAATCAATTTGAAACTTGTTTTTTCGTGCTACGGAAATTGGTAAATAGGTTTTTACTTTTTGGCGTTTCAGAAAATCTTGACGAAAAGTATCGTATTCTTTTTTTATATTTTCTTTATAGGAAACAGATGTTTCCTTTTTCAGCAAATCTCCAACTACTGTAACCGCACGTGAAGCATCGTTTATATGTACCACAGCACATTCGTACTCTGGATCAATTTTTACGGCAGTATGTACCCTACTTGTTGTTGCGCCACCAATTAACAATGGAACTTTAAAATTTTGTCGTTGCATTTCCTTTGCAAGAAAAACCATTTCGTCCAACGAAGGTGTTATTAATCCGCTTAAACCAATGGCATCTACATTTTGTTCTTTTGCGGTTGCAATTATTTTTTCTGGTGGAACCATTACGCCCAAATCGATAATTTCATAATTATTGCACGCCAAAACAACGCCCACAATGTTTTTCCCTATGTCGTGAACATCACCTTTTACGGTTGCCATTAATATTTTTCCAGCGTTTTTGGAATCGCCTTCTTGAGGGTTTTTTAATTTTTCTTCTTCAATATAAGGAAGTAAATATGCCACCGCTTTTTTCATCACCCGTGCCGATTTCACAACTTGTGGTAAAAACATTTTCCCGCTTCCAAAAAGGTCGCCAACCACATTCATTCCAGTCATTAAATTCCCTTCAATAACTTTAATCGGTTTGTCGGCAACTTGGCGCGCTTCTTCAATATCTTCAAGAATATATTCATCAATTCCTTTTACTAAAGCTCTGGTTATACGGTTTTGCAAGGGCTCTTCACGCCATGAAAGATCTATCTTGCTTTCTTTAGATTTTCCTATAACGGTTTCTGCAAAATCTAGTAATCGCTCCGTAGCATCATCGCGGCGGTCGAACATTACATCTTCCACACGCTCTAAAAGATCTTTTGGAATATCATCATAAATCTCTAACATAGTAGGATTTACGATACCCATATTCATTCCCGTTTGAATGGCGTGATACAAAAACACCGAATGCATTGCTTCACGAACAGGATCATTTCCGCGAAAACTGAACGAAACATTACTCACACCGCCGCTCACACTTACATGTGGAAGATTTTCCCGAACCCATCGCGTAGCTTCAATGAAATCGATGGCGTTCTTTCGATGCTCGTCCATTCCCGTTGCGACAGGGAAAATGTTTAAATCGAAAATAATGTCTTCGGGAGCGAATTTCACTTGATTCACCAAAACATCGTAGGAGCGTTTGGCAATTTCTATTCTTCTCTCATAATTATCAGCTTGGCCGGTTTCATCAAAAGCCATTACGATTACCGCGGCACCATAGCGTTTAATAAGTTTTGCGTGATGGATAAATTCTGCTTCGCCTTCTTTTAAACTGATAGAATTTACCACACATTTACCTTGCACTACTTGCAATCCGGCTTCAATAATTTCCCACTTACTACTATCAATCATTATGGGAACTCGTGAAATATCGGGTTCCGCAATTACGAGGTTTAAAAATTTCACCATCGCTTCCTTGCCATCAATCAGCCCATCGTCCATATTTATGTCGATGATTTGTGCGCCGTTTTCAACTTGATCGCGCGCAATGGAAAGCGCTTCCTCAAAATTTCGGTTTTTTATAAGTCGAAGAAATTTCTTCGAACCTGCCACATTGGTGCGTTCGCCCACGTTTATGAAATTGCTTTCAGGGGTAATAATCAAAGGTTCAAGACCGCTTAATTTTAGATATTTTGATTGGTAACTTTTCATTGTTTAAAAAGGAAGTTTTGAAAGATCAACATTTCCGCCAGAAATAATAATTCCAACTTTTTTATTTTTAAAGCGTTCTTTATCACTAAGTAAGGCTGCAAAAGCAACCGCACTACTTGGTTCCACAATTATTTTCATGCGTTCCCAAATTAGTTTCATGGCTGCTATAATTTCAGCTTCTTCAACTCTAATAATTTCTGAAACGAGTTCTTTTATTATCGGAAAATTGACGTCGCCGAGGAAGGTTTTAAGTCCGTCGACGATTGTATTTGTGGTTCCGTTGAATTCTATTTTTCCGCTTTTTAAACTTCGGAAAGTATCATCAACCTCAAAAGGTTCGCCTCCAATAGTTTTGCAATTAGTGCCGAAATATTTTACGGAAAGTGAAGTGCCTGCAATTAAGCCTCCGCCGCCAACGGATGCGAAAATATAATCGAGATCGGGATGTGTTTGCAAAAATTCTGCAGCTGAAGTTGCATTTCCAAGAATTACATTTTTATCGTTTGACGGATGAATAAAAGTAGCGCCAGTTTCTTTTTGAATTCGTTCCGCTTCATTTTCACGAGCGATTGCTGTAGATTCTGATTCTGTGATAATTCCGCCATACCCTTTTACAGCTTCCTTTTTTACTTGCGGTGCATTTTCGGGCATAACAATATATGCTTTTACTCCCAGGTTTTTTGCAGCCAATGAAAGAGCTTGCGCAAAATTTCCTGAGGAATGTGTTACCACGCCTGCTTCTTTCTGTGTTTTGGAAAGTTGTAAAATCGCATTGGTTGCACCTCGCATTTTAAAAGCACCCATCTTTTGAAAATTCTCGTATTTGAAGTAAACTTCAGTCCCCGAAAATTCATTCAAAAAAGAAGATTTTAATATAGGCGTATTGTGTACGTATGGTTTTACACGTTCACAAGCTTCTTCAACCTCTTTTTTTGTTGGAATCATTTTTAACTATTTTGAGTTTGAAAAACTGGCCTTGGTTTGTATTGCGCAGAAATTTTGGCAATCGCTTTTATATGTTCGGGTGTGGTACCGCAACACCCACCGATTATGTTTACCAATTGTTTGTCTAAATATTCTTTTATCTGCGAAGCCATTTGCTCTGGACTTTCATCGTATTCACCGAAGGCATTTGGCAAGCCTGCATTTGGATACGCGCTCACGGCAAGATTGGTTCGGTTTGCAATTACTTCCAAATGGGGCGTGAGTTGTTTGGCACCCAAAGCACAATTAAAGCCTACACTCAACAATGGAATGTGTGAAATAGAAATTAAAAAAGCTTCCGCCGTTTGACCAGAAAGTGTTCTTCCGGAAGCATCGGTTATTGTTCCGCTTATCATTATAGGAATATCAATATTTCGTTCTTCCTTAATTTCGTCGATTGCAAAAAGCGCGGCTTTGGCATTCAACGTATCAAAAATGGTTTCTACCAAAAGTAAATCTACGCCACCATCAATCAATGCTTCGGCTTGTTGTCTATAGGCAACGCGTAATTCTTCAAATGAAATAGCTCGGAAACCAGGATCGTTAACATCGGGACTCATACTTGCAGTTTTGTTTGTGGGACCCATTGCTCCAGCTACAAAACGAGGTTTGTTGGGTTCTTTTTTTGTGAATTCGTCCGCTACTTTTTTTGCGATTATGGCAGATTCGTAATTCAATTCATAAACCAAATCTTGCATATCGTAATCGGCCATCGCGATTGTGGTACTAGAAAAGGTGTTTGTTTCAACTATGTCTGCTCCTGCCGCGAAATATTTTGAATGGATTTCCGCAATTGCTTTTGGCTGCGTAATAGAAAGCAAATCGTTATTTCCTTGAACCGATTTATGAAAATCTTTAAACCGTTCGCCACGAAAATCTTCTTCTGAAAACTTATAGCGCTGAAGCATCGTGCCCATTGCGCCGTCAAGAATCAATATTCGGTTTTGTAATGCCTTTTGTAGTTTGTTCATTTCTAATATGGTAATTTCAAATTTGAATGATACATCGTAATACTATGAAAATTTCAATTTATCCAACTAGTACTGCAAGTGCCTTCTTTAAATCTTTTTTTATGTCTTTTACGTGTTCTAAACCTATAGAAATACGAACCAAACCATCGGTTATTCCTGCCTCAAGCCTATCTTCTTTGATTAATTTACTATGAGTTGTAGATGCGGGATGCGTTACAATTGTTCGCGAATCTCCCAAATTTGCAGTTAGCGAACACATTTCCAGCGAATCTAAAAATGTGCGACCAGATTCAAGCCCGCCCTTTAGTTGAAACGCAATAACATTACCCCCCATTTTCATTTGTTTTTTTGCTATTTCGAATTTTGGATATGACGGAAGAAAAGGATATTTCACCTCAAAAATGAATTCATTTTCTTCTAAAAAATGCGCGATTTTAAGTGCATTTTTACATTGCTTTTTTACCCTAACTGAAAGTGTTTCTAAACTTTTTGAAAGAATCCAAGCGTTAAATGGTGAAAGCGCTGGTCCTGTATTTCTAGCAAATAAATAAATTTCTCTAATTAGATCTTTCTTTCCCACAGTTACACCGCCTAATACTCTACCCTGCCCATCAATCAACTTTGTGGCGGAATGAATTACAAGATCTGCCCCAAACTTTATTGGGTTTTGCAAATACGGTGTTGCAAAACAATTATCTATCACTAAAAGTAAATTGTGTTTTTTAGCAATTGCATGCAACACTTCGAGGTCTAAAATATCAACCGCTGGATTAGTGGGTGTTTCGGCATAAAGTATTTTTGTATTTGGGGTAATCAGCGATTCAATAGTTTCAATTTCATTTATTTTGAAATAACTCGTGGTAATATTCCATTTCGGAAGAAATTTAGTAAATAGTGTATGTGTTGAACCAAAAACACTTCGGCATGAAACTATGTGATCGCCGCTATTAAGCAAAGCTGCAAAGGTTGAAAACACCGCCGCCATTCCTGTAGCAAAAGCATAACCGGCTTCGGTGCCTTCCATTTTACAAATTTTTTCAACAAATTCTGAAGTGTTCGGGTTTGTAAAACGGCTGTAAATATTAGTTTCCTTTTCTTCGGCAAACGATGCGCGCATATCTTCTGAATCATCAAAAACAAAGCTTGAAGTAAGGAAAAGCGGAACAGAATGTTCTTTAAACTGACTGCGTTCAATCTGAATTCGAACTGCTTCAGTTTCGAATTTTTTCATAATTTTTTACCGTTTAAAACTATTGAATAGGTGATTTTCACCGAAGCTTCCATTGTTATTGAAACCGAACAATATTTTTCAAAACTAAGTTGTGCCGCGCGAATGGCTTTTGTTTCATCTATTTTACCTTCCAGATACAGGGTTACATGCATAGATTCAAAAGGCTTTGCATCGCGCACTTCCTTTCGCTCGCCTTCTACTTCCATTTTATAGGAAGTAATTTCCTGCCGCTGTTTTTTCAAAATTGAAACCACATCTATTGCGCTACAACCGCCAACTCCCATAAGCAAAAGCTCCATTGGACTTACGCCTTTTGAGGGTGTACCTGTTTTACTATCGATTAAAACAGGTACACCCGAGGCACCTTTTGCTTCAAATAAATACTTGTCGTTTTTTCTTTCTAGGGTAACATTCATAATTCTATATTTTTTTCATTAATAATGACTTAGGACGGTAAGATTTAAAGCATAGGACTATTTTTAGTCTTAAGCATTAAGTCCTAAAGCGCAGCGGTCTTAAGTCTTTTTTCAATCTTTATCGCTTATCCGCAAAATATCCCCAAAAACACCGCGAGCTGTAACTGCCGCTCCAGCTCCAGCGCCTTGGATAACAATTGGGTTATCGCCATAACTTTCAGTATAAATTTCAAAAATAGAATCGCTTCCTTTTAGTGCGCCCAACATACTGTTTTTAGGAACTGAAGCCAAACTCACATCTAAAATTGCACCTGTTTCTTTTGATAAATCTCCATGTAAATCTGCCACATAACGAAAAACCGTATCTGTAGCTTGGTTTTTCTTTTTAATTTGAAATGGAGCGTCTAATTCGTCCAATTTTTCCAAAAAATCTTCTTTTGAAACATTCCGTAAATCTTTTGGAATTAGGTTTTGGATTGCAATATCGGCAAATTCGTTATGCAAATCCAATTCACGAGCCAAGATAAGTAATTTCCGTCCAACGTCATTACCACAAAGGTCTTCCCGTGGATCTGGCTCTGTAAACCCCTGCGCTATTGCCGATCTTAAAACAGAACTAAACGAGCTATCCTCTTCAGAAAATGTATTGAAAATATAACTTAACGAACCCGAAAACACACCGCGAATTCGTGTAATATTTTCTCCAGAAAGGTGCAGTAATTTAATTGTATCTATCAGCGGAAGCCCTGCTCCTACATTTGTTTCATATAAATATTGACGTTTTTTTGAAGTCAGTTTTTCACGTAGCTCTTTGTAAAAATTTAAATCTAATGTATTTGCTATTTTATTGGAAGAAACCAAATGAAATCCATTTTCAATAAAGCTTGCGTAATTTTGAACAAAGCCTGCATCTGCAGTGTTATCTACTAAAATTAAGTTTTGAAGATTGTTATTTTTTGCGAATGTAATTACTTCTTCAAAATTGTATTCTACTCCAGATTCAATTTTTTCAGCAGACCAGTTTTTGTCTAATCCTTTCTGTTGAAGTAAAAGTGTTTTTGAATTTGCGATTGCGAAAATATTCAATTCCAAATCACGTCTTTTGGAAATTTCTACTTTCGAAGATATTATTTGGTCTACCAAATGACTGCCTACATTTCCGTGTCCAAAAATGGCGATGTTTATCTTTTTCTTTTTTATGTTATTTAAATCTATTCGGTCTAAAACCGAAGTGTCTAATGCTTGTGTACTCATGGTTTTTATTTTTATACTATGTTTTCTGAATTAAAAAATGGATTCAGAATCTCCGTTAATTGTTGGTATTCTATCAAAAATGCATCGTGACCGTGAATGGAATTTATTTCGGCAAAATGCACGTTATTTTTTATAGGTTTTAATGAGGAATATGTTTCTTTAATCTCTTCATTTAAATAAAATCCGTCGCTATCTATACCGACCAATAAAATGTTTGCTTCAATTTTTGATGCTAATTCTATGAAAGTATCTTCGGTTTCGAAATTTGCCGTCATCAATAAATGGTTCATCAATTTATAAGCTTGCAACTCAAAACGTTTTTCTAAAGTTTCGCCGTGATGGAGTAACCAACTTTCAACATTGAAAATATTTTTTGCTTCGTTTAAACTTCTATTAAATTTCTGCTTAAAAGATTGTGACGTTCTATAAAAAGTCATCGCATGAACGCGTGCGTCGTGAACTGGATTTTCAGAATTATTTAAAATTTGTTTTTGAACTCTGCATTGTGCAATTACCCAATCTGTAGCTTTCCAATCGGTTGCAATCGGAATTAAATTTTGAAACAAATAAGGTTTTAAAACTGCCATTTGCCATAAAATGCTTCCACCCAAAGAACCGCCGATTCCGACAAAAATCGACAGTATTTGCAGGTTTGCTAATCCTTTTAAAAACAATTTTGAAACATCATAAATATTTAAATCTTCATAATTTTCAATGAGAAAATCATTGTATCCATTCCCAGGAATATTAAAGGCAAGGATGCTATAATGGTCCGTATCTATACATTTTTCAGGACCAATCAAAGATTTCCACCAGCCATTTTCGCCGCACACATTGCTGTTTCCAGTTAATGCATGCGTTACTAGAACAACAGGAGCTGTGCCCAATTCCTTTCCAAAAACCTGATAACTTAAAGGCACATTTTTGAAATGAAATCCACTTTGAGTGGTATAATCTGAAATTGTAAGATGTGAGACTTGAGACATTAGATTTGAGATTGTATATTTAAACCAATTGCGTTTTATAAACACTTTCAAATGCTTGTTCCAAATCTGATTTTAAATCTTCAATATTTTCCAAACCAACGGAAAGTCTAATTAAATCTTGACTCACGCCCGAGGAAGTTTGGTCTGCCTCGCTTAATTGTTGGTGGGTTGTACTTGCTGGGTGAATTATAAGCGATTTGGTATCACCAATATTTGCTAAGAGTGAAAATATTTTCACGTTATCGACTACTTTTTTGGCAGTTTCAAAACCACCTTTTACACCGAAAGTAACCAAGCCGCTTTGTCCGTTAGGAAGATATTTTTGGGCAAGATTGAAATATGGATTATCCTCTAAACCAGGATAATTTACCCAAGCCACTTCTTTGCGACTTTGAAGCCATTTTGCAAATTGAAGTGCGTTTTCGCTGTGCTTTTTAAGTCGAATTTCTAAGGTTTCTAAACCTTGAATAATTTGAAATGCACTAAATGGACTTAAAGCAGCGCCGAAATCGCGAAGCCCTTCGAGACGTACTTTTACAATAAAAGCAGCTTCTTTTAAAACTTCGGAATAAACCAATCCGTGATATCCAGCGGAAGGTTCAGTGAACTCTGGGAATTTTCCGTTCGTCCAATCAAAATTTCCAGCGTCAATAATTGCACCGCCTAATGTTGTTCCGTTTCCGTTAATATATTTCGTTAAAGAATGCACTACGATGTTTGCTCCGTGCACTATCGGATTCAACAAAGCTGGTGAAGCGACGGTATTATCTACAATAAGTGGGATTTTATTCGCTTTAGCTTGGATGGCAATTGCTTCTATATCTAACACATCTAGTTTAGGATTTCCGAGCGATTCAATAAAAACTGCACGGGTATTTTCCTTAACAGCCTTGCCGAAATTTTCAGGATTTGAAGCATCTACAAACGTTGTTGTAATTCCTAAGCGGGGTAAAGTAACATTCAATAAGTTGAAAGTACCTCCATACAAACTGCTGGATGCAACAATGTGATCGCCAGCGCGGAGTAAAGTTAATAACGCCGTTGAAATAGCCGATGCACCGGATGCAGTGGTTACAGCGCCTATACTGCCTTCCAAGGCTGCCAAACGTTTTTCTAAAATATCGCAAGTTGGATTGTTTAAGCGCGAATAGATAAAGCCGGGCTCAGAAAGATTGAACAAGTTTGCAGCGTGATCGCTGTTTTTAAAAACGTAACTCGATGTTTGGTAAATTGGCACCGCCCGAGTTCCTCCGTTAGCAGTTACATCGTGCCCTGCGTGCAACAAGTTTGTTGCGAATTTGTTTTGTGTACTCATTTTTCTAGTTTTTTTGAGTTAATAAAAAAGATTAAAACAAAAGATCAACCCGCCGTGGCGGATAATAGAAAAACGTTAAAAAGAAAAATGAAAAGCAATTTCAGAAAAGAAATTGTCTTGTCGTTATCTATCGTCAATTCTGAAAATTTAGAATCGTTGTAGAATGTAGCACCTTCATTCCGGAGAAAGGGTTGCTAAGGCGTCATAGGGTCTAATCCCTCGGCCTTTCTTAATAACATTTCAATAAAGGTTTGAACTTTGTGAGTGCAAATATAGCATCAGAAAAATTTAACAACCTAATATTTTGTCAAAAAACTTCAAATAAATTTGTGAGTCATTTAAATTATTTACTTTTACCGAAGATAATTTAAGAGGAAAGATTTAACTGATTGTAACCTCCATAAAAAATGCTAAAGGCAGTGTAAACTTCCTCGTCGGCTTTCGTCAAATCTTTTTTAAAAAATGACCTAAGACGAAATGACGTAGCACTTAAGACTAAATCTTTTTGGTGATTTTTATTTTTTGTTGAAAATTTTTCAGTCGTACGTCCTACATCATTTCGTCTTAGGTCGTTTACAATTTTTATTAAATTTTAAATTTATTTTATGGCCTATTTATTTACTTCAGAAAGTGTTTCTGAAGGACACCCAGATAAAGTTGCGGATCAAATTAGCGATGCGCTTTTAGATAATTTTTTAGCTTTCGACCCTGAAAGCAAAGTAGCTTGTGAAACTTTGGTTACCACTGGACAAGTTGTTTTGGCGGGCGAAGTGAAAAGCAATACCTACCTAGATATACAAACCATTGCACGCGATGTGATTAATAAAATTGGCTACACCAAAGGCGCTTATAAATTTAGCGGTGATTCTTGTGGTGTTATTTCTTTAATTCATGAGCAATCGCAAGATATTAATCAAGGTGTAGATCGTGCAAACAAAGAAGAACAAGGTGCTGGTGACCAAGGAATGATGTTTGGTTACGCCACAAATGAAACCGAAAACTATATGCCTTTGGCATTGGATATTTCACATAAAATAATGTTTGAATTGGCAGAACTTCGTCGCGAAGAAGATGAAGTAAAGTACCTGCGCCCTGATTCTAAAAGTCAAGTTACTATTGAATATAGCGACGATAATATTCCTCAGCGAATTGTGTCAATTGTAGTTTCAACCCAACACGATGAGTTTGATGCTGACGAGCCGATGCTGAAAAAAATTAAGAAAGATATTGTTGAAATTTTAATTCCGAGAGTTAAAACTCAATTTCCTGATTATGTTCAGAAATTGTTTAATGATGACATTATTTATCACATAAACCCAACTGGAAAATTTGTAATTGGTGGTCCGCATGGCGATACCGGCTTAACGGGAAGAAAAATTATTGTAGATACTTACGGTGGAAAAGGTGCTCACGGTGGTGGTGCTTTCAGCGGAAAAGACCCCAGTAAAGTAGATAGAAGTGCTGCCTATGCTGCAAGACATATTGCTAAAAACCTTGTTGCAGCTGGTGTGGCTGATGAAGTTTTAGTCCAGGTTAGTTACGCAATTGGTGTTGTTGAGCCAACTTCAATTTTAGTAAATACGTACAATTCTAAAAACGTAAAACTTTCCGACGGAGAAATTGCGATAAAGGTTTCAGAAATATTTAATATGCGCCCAGCTGCGATAGAAAAAAGATTGAAACTAAGAAACCCAATTTATTCCGAAACAGCTGCTTATGGCCATATGGGAAGAACTCCTGAAACTATAACAAAAACTTTTGAAAGTCCATACAACGGGCAGATTGAAAGAGAGGTAGAACTTTTTACTTGGGAAAAGTTGGATTTTGTGGATAAAGTGAAAGAAGCTTTTGGTATTTAAATTCTAAAACTCAAATTCCAAATAAAAAACAAATCTCAAATTCTAAAAACTAACTTTTTTAGAATTTGAGATTTTTAAATAATATTATGCCTTTTAGCCTTTTGCACCGCTTCAATTTTGCTGTGTACTTGTAATTTTTTGTAGATATTTTCAATGTGTTTACGCACGGTGCTTGGCGAAAGGAAGAGATGATTGGCAATTACCGTGTAGCTTAATCCTTTGCTTAATTGCTCCAAAACTCCAACTTCACGTGGTGAAAGTGATATTTCTTCTTTGTCTTTTAAGTTTTCAATTTCTATTGGATTTCTAAGTAACTTCAAGGTTTTCATGGCTATAGAAGGATTCATTGCTGCGCCGCCGTTTAGAGTTTCTTTTATTCCTTCATATAAATCTTTTGGATTAATTTCTTTCAGCAAATAACCGTCTGCACCTGCTTTAATAGCATTAAAAATGTGTTCATCATTATCAAAAGCCGTTAGCATGATAATTTTGATATGCGGATACTTCTGTTTCACCATTTGGGTGGTTTCAATACCGTTTAATACGGGCATTTCAATATCCATCAATATTAAATCAAGATTATGATTTTCTTGGAGCTTTGCAAGTAATTCACTGCCATTTAATAAAGTATGCTTTACAGAAACATCTTCAAAAAAGGAAAGTTTTTCTTTTACTGCGTTTATTAGAAATGAGTTGTCGTCTACAATTGCAATCTTTAGCATTTTTGGTTGGTTAGTGGTTTAAAGATACTAAAAATACAATTTAAAGGGAGCTGAAAAAATAAGGCAGATGCCTTATATAGTTGGCAAAAGGTAATTGATATACTCACTCCATTTAGGTTTTCGGGAATCCAAGATTTCACTACCTAAATGGAGTGAGTATAGTTAGTATTCGATAATTTTTCTATGTGTTGGCTTTCTTAGGAAAGTTTAGAATTACTCTTGTCCCTTTACTAATTTTTGAGCTAAATACTAAGGTTCCTCCAATTTCTCGCGCGCGTTTTTTCATATTGTTTAAACCATTTCCGAATGTAACAGAGTCTTTGTCAAAACCTGCACCATCATCTGCAATTTCAATTTGATACTTATTTTCTACTTTTGAAATAATTACTGTAATGTTTTGGGCAGAAGCGTATTTTAAAGAATTGTTTACCGATTCTTGAATGACTCTGTAAATATTCATTCCTTCAACTGATGAAAAAACATGCGATTCGCTTACACTTTCATTTATATTGAAGGAAAATTCTGTCACCTCTGATGCATTTTTTGCTTGTTCAATAAAGTTTGCAATACGCGCTTGTAAATCTTCAAAGGTTATACTTTCCTTATTCATTGCCCAAATTGTATCCCTCAATTCATAGATGGTTTGAGATGTGAACCTACTAATGGTTGAAAGCTTATTGCCCAATTTTTCGCCCATATCTGTAAATCCAAATTTTAAATTATCTATGCTTGAAATGATGAAAGTAAGCTGCGCACCTATATTGTCATGCAAATCGCGTGAAATTCGTAAACGCTGCTCCTGTAATTTATTTTGAGTTTCAATTTTTGAAAAAGCGACTTTTAATTCACCTTCTTTTTGAAGTTGACGATTTTTTAGTTTTTGCTGATTGTATAATAGATAACCCAACAATCCTAAAATTAAAGCCAGACCTAAACTGCCAAAAATAAGTGTGTTTTTACGCTTTACTTCTAAATTTTTTTCAGCCAATTCGGCTCTTTGTTGTAAAATTTCGTTTTGTTTCTTTTCGGTTTCAAATTCAATATTAAGAGCGGCAATGCTTTCTTGAACTTTTATGCTGTGAACACTATCTTTTACAATGGAATATTGTTCAAAATAATGCAGCGCTGAATCTGCATTATTCAGCTTCTTGTAGATATCTGAAAGCATTTTATAATTATACTGCGTAAGATTTTGGTATTGCTTTTTCAGCGAAATTGGCAATGATTTATGCATTAACGGAATTGCCTCGTTCCACTTTTTTTCTGACATAAAAACCTCTCCAAGCTGGGTGTAATTTTCTGCAATACCCAAAGAATCTGCCCATACCAATCTTTGTTGAAGTGATTTATTAAAGTATTCTCTTGATTTTAAATAATTCTCCTGCAATCCATAAACTCCTGCCATATTACTCCAACTATATGGAATGCCAATGGTATCATTAATCTTTAGTTTAATTTCTAAACCGCAGTTATAATAATAGAGTGCGCTGTCCAGCTCATTATTTATTTCTTTTAGAACGCCATAATTATTATAAATATCTTTAAGCTCGTTTTCAAAATTATTGGCTTCAGCAACTGCTTTTCCCTTTTGCATGTAATAAAGAGCTTGTTTTAAATCGCGATATTTCATGCTATAACCCATTTCGGCATAGTAATCGGCAACCCTATCTAGTTGATTCAATTTTTCATAAACCTTTATACCTTTTATGGAGTTTTTAACGCTTTTTTCATATTCCCCTTGATACCCATAAACCAAGCTAAGTTGTGAATAGGCATCGGCCATGCCTAATTCATAAGAAATCTTTTCAGCGTCTTTTAGATTTTTCTGAAATAAAGAAATGATGGAATCCTGAGGAATGTTTAAACCTTGAACATAGAGTTTATTGATGGAATCAATCTTCGTTTTATTTTGCGAATAAAAGCTTGTAAAATTAACTAAAAGTGAAAATAAAAGCAGAAACCTAATCATCGTTTATATTTCTATTTGCGGCTGAACTACCAATGCTTCTTGCAGATTGTATCTCAATAAATCATAATTATTAAGATTATTTTTTCTGAATTCTATTTGAGTACAGCTGTTAGACATTGCTCTTTCCAAAGCTAAGATAGTTTCGTTGTGAACGAAGTTTATCGTTTTTCTTTCATTAAAAAACCAAACTGCCAACCCAATAATTGAGCTAAGTAGAACCAAGGCTATGGCAATTTGTAAAAACATATTTCGTAGTTGGTATTAAATCTTAAAAATAGTTATTTCTTATTAGAATAAATATAGGGCAATTGCCTTATTTAAAATAGTGGCTTCGATACATTTTGAAAGTATAAAAAAGTCTTCTTAACAATTTTAATATACTCACTCCATTTAGGTTTTCGGGAATCCAAGATTTCACTACCTAAA
>CAZFUX010000021.1:0-19961 GCA_964522085.1 uncultured Aequorivita sp. | reverse complement strand
GGCTCCATTTTTAAATCTTGTTTTTCACTTCAATCCATTTGCTCAAATACTTCGTGCCCTGTAATGTATGATGTTGAAGAATTTGTCCGATGAAATTTTGCTTACGGTGTTCTTCAAGATTATTGGAAAGGTTTTGAATGTGTTTTTTAAAGTCTTCAGAAAAAATAGTCTTTTGAAACCGTTTTTGAATGATGTTGAAACCGTTTTGCTGCGCTTCGTTCCAAAGATCTTCTTCAGAAAATAAAACTATTGAAGCGTTTATAAAATATTTTTTTAAAGTTGTAATTATTCCGCCAAAAGGAAGATTTCCACACATTCCCTCTGCACCAATTTCTGTAGTTACCGATGGTAAGCCATAACACATAGCATCTAAAAATTTTCCTTTTAAACCTGCGCCAAACCGAATTGGAGCCAGCTGAACACGATACTTTTGCATTACATTTTCAATATCTCCCGCCCAACCTTTTATAATAAAATCTTCTTTTTTATTATTTAGCTGAAGTATTTGTTGTGGTGCATAAGCTCCGTAAATATGAAGTTCTGCTTCTGGCAATTGCTTTTTTATTTCGGGCCAAATCTTCTTTAATTGTAAAACCGAATCTACATTAGGCGCGTGTAAAAGATTACCGATGGCAAGAAAGTTTTTACGTTCTTCAAAAGAAGAAGTCTTTTCTTCTTCGGAAAAGGTTACAACTAGAAAAGGTAAATAATAAAGTATTCCTGAAGAAACATTGAAGGTATTTTGAAGCAGTTCCATTTCATATTCTGAAATGATTAAGGACATGTCGCAACGCAAAATACTGGCTAGTTCACGCTTTGCAGTTTCAGAAAAAAGATTTGCTTCAGAAAGTGACTTGTTGTTTTTTATTGCCTCTTTCCTAGCCTTTCGCAAAAAATGCAAATCCTCTGTATCGAGAATTTTTAAGGTATTTGGGCAATTTTCAGAAACTCTCCATCCAAATTGTTCTTCAGTAATGTACCTATCAAAAATGACGGTTTCAGGGTTCAATTCAATTATAAATTCATCAAAAGAAGCGTCATTCAATAGAATATTTTTTATTGAAATATTTTGAGTTTCTAGATTGGCGGTTCTTTCAGAAATTGAAGCTGTACTGGCAAAAGTAATTTGATAATTTTCTTCTTGAAACAATCCTATTAATTGCATCATCCTGCTTCCCGCAGCTGTAGTGCTGGGTTCTGGGAAAGTGTGACCTATTATTAAAAGTTGTTTCAAGAGATTCAAAATTCAAGATTTAAAGTTCAAGATTTCAATGAAAACAACCTTGAATATTGAATTTTAGATTACTTCAGCATATAAGTCAAAATCCTCAGCAGCCGTAATTTTTACATTGAAAAATTCACCTGTTCTTAAATAACCTTCTTCAGCATTTATTAAGACTTCGTTATCTACATCTGGACTGTCAAATTCTGTTCTTCCAACAAAATAACTACCTTCTTTTCTGTCAATTACTACTCTAAATTCCTTGCCTATTTTTTGTTGGTTTAGTTCCCAAGAAATTTGGGATTGTATTTCCATAATCTGGTTGGCACGATCCATTTTTACATCTTCTGCCACATCGTCTTCTAAGTTATAAGCGTGTGTGTTTTCCTCATGAGAATACGTAAAACAACCTAAACGTTCAAAACGCATTTCTTTAACCCATTGTTTTAGAGTTTGGAAATCTTCTTCAGTTTCACCTGGATAACCTACAATTAAGGTAGTTCTGATAGTCATTTCAGGAACTGCAGCTCTAAAATCTTCTAACAATTTTGTAGTCTTCGCCTTAGTAGTTCCACGGCGCATTGATTTCAAAATAGAATCTGAAATATGCTGCAACGGAATATCTATATAATTACAAACCTTAGGCTCGTTGCGCATTACATCCAAAACGTCCATCGGGAAACCCGTTGGGAAAGCGTAATGTAAACGAATCCACTCTATACCTTCAACTTTTACGAGTTTTTGAAGCAACTCTGCAAGGTTTCTTTTTTTGTATATATCTAATCCGTAATACGTTAAATCTTGTGCTATCAAAATAAGTTCTTTCACACCTTTTGCTGCAAGTTTTTCGGCTTCAATAACCAAATCTTCCATGGGTGTGCTTCTGTGTTTGCCTCGCATAATTGGGATGGCGCAGAATGAACATGGACGGTCACAACCTTCAGCAATTTTAAAATATGCGTAGTTTTTGGGAGTGGTTGTTACACGTTCGCCAATCAATTCGTGTTTGTAATCTGCGCCCAAAGCTTTCAAAAGCCCAGGAAGTTCGGTGGTTCCGAAATATTCATCTACATTAGGTATTTCCTTTTGCAAGTCTGGCTTATATCTTTCAGAAAGACAGCCTGTAACAAAAACTTTATCTACAATTCCTTCTTCTTTCTTCTGAACGTATTCTAAGATTGTGTTAATGCTTTCCTCCTTCGCATTAGCAATAAAACCGCAAGTGTTTATTACAACTATGTTTCCTTCCTCTTCGTGAACAACTTCTTTATTGCTGGCGCGCAGTTGGCCCATCAATACTTCGCTGTCATAGACATTTTTGGAGCAACCCAAAGTTACTACGTTTATCTTGTTCTTTTTTAAGGTTTTGGTACGCATATAGCTTTTATTATCGGGGTGCAAAGATACCACGAAAAAACTGAAACAAATCATAAAACCGACTGTGGAATATTGAACTATAAATACTGACTTTCTGCTTACTGCAACTGAACACTGCAACTTTTTTTAATTAACTTTACAACTCTAAAAATAAATTTAAAATGAAAAAAATAACATTCTTGCTGGTCTTTCTATGCGCTGGCTTCTTGTTCGCACAAAAAACAATGACACCTGAGCTTTTATGGCAGGTAAAAAAAGTAAGCCCAATGGGCATTTCTAATGATGGAAAAACACTTTTTTACAAGGTTTCCACTCCTAATATGGAAGCGAATAGCTTTGATTCAAAATACTATTCAATGCCCGTTACAGGTGGTGATTTTGCCGAAATAACAAAAGATGAAGTAAAGGTTGCTAATAAAAACTTATCAGCAAACGGACAGTATCTTTTAATGAATAAAGCTGTTCACGTAAAAGATGTTTCAGGAAAAGATATTTATAAAGATCTTCCAAAGAGTGATGCTTATGTTTATACTTCTTTAGATTACAGACATTGGGACACATATAATGACGGCAGCTACAACCACGTTTTTTATAAAGATGTGAAAACTGGTGCCGAAACGGACATTACACCCGGCCAACCATATTACACACCACAAGCTCCTTTTGGTGGTGATGAAGATTACGTTTGGGGACCAAAAGGCGAAAATATTTACTATGTAAGTAAAAAAGTAGCTGGTACTGAATATGCTACTAGCACCAATACAGATATTTATAAATACAATCTTTCAGACAAAAAAACAGAGAATATTACTGAAGAAAATAAAGGCTATGACACTCAGCCAGCGTTTTCAAAAGCTGGAGCTTTGGCTTATTTACAGATGAAAACTCCTGGTTACGAAGCTGATAAAAACGATATTATTGTACTTCAAGATGGCGTAAAACAAAATATTACTTCTCAATGGGACGGAACCGTAAACGGATATCTTTGGGCTAATAACAACAAGGATATCTATTTTACTGCTCCTGTTGATGGAACCAAACAAATTTTTAAAGTTGACTATCCAGGAAAAACTAGAAAAATGGCCGTTGTGGAGCAACTTTCAAAAGGACAATTTGATGTAACAAGTATAGTTGCAGAAAATAATGGACAGTTAATTGTTACTAGAACAGATATGAACCATGCTTCGGAAGTTTTTTCTTTCGATTTGAAAACCAAAACTTTCAAACAACTTACACAAGTAAATACTGAGTTCTACGGAAAACTTGATTTGCCAACTGTTGAAAAAAGAATGGTAACAACCAAAGATGGCAAGCAAATGTTGGTTTGGGTAATCCTTCCTCCAAACTTCGATAAAAACAAAAAATATCCAACCTTGCTTTATGCTCAGGGCGGACCGCAATCTGCATTGTCGCAGTTTTATTCTACTCGTTGGAATTTTCAATTAATGGCTTCCGAAGGTTACATTATTGTAGCACCAAATAGAAGGGGAATGCCAGGACACGGTGTAGAATGGAATGCAGAAATAAGCGGTGATTGGGGCGGTGGCGCCATGCAAGATTATCTTGATGCTATTGACGATATTTCCAAAGAATCTTATGTAGATAAAAATCGTCTTGGCGCTATTGGTGCTAGTTTTGGAGGTTATTCAGTGTTTTGGTTAGCAGGTAATCACGACGGACGCTTCAAGACTTTTATAGCTCACGACGGAGTTTTTGATACGCGTGCAATGTATGGGACTACTGAAGAATTATTCTTCGTAAACCACGATATGGGCGGTGCTTATTGGGAAAAAGATAATGCAATCGCACAAAAATCTTTCAACGAATTTAATCCTGTAACTTATGTTGACAAATGGGACACGCCAATTATGGTTATTCAAGGCGGAAAAGATTACCGTGCGCCGATTGAGCAGGGACTAGGGGCTTTTCAAGCAGCACAGTTAAAAGGAATAAAAAGCAAACTACTTTATTTTCCAGAAGAAAACCATTGGGTTTTACAGCCACAGAATGCATTAGTTTGGCAACGTGAGTTTTTTAGCTGGTTGAAGGAAACGCTTTAAAATAGAAAATAGACTTTGCTTTGTAGTCGGTAGAAATAAGCCACTAATTCACGAATAATATTAAAAAAATATTCGTGAATTAGTGGCTAACTTTTTTAGTAGAATCTATTTGAAAAAGGAATCTACAAACTCAAATTTATTGAATACCTGAAGATCTTCCATCCCCTCGCCTACGCCAATATATTTTACAGGAATTTGAAATTGATCGCTAATACCAATTACTACGCCACCTTTTGCAGTTCCGTCAAGTTTTGTTACCGCTAGAGAAGTAACTTCAGTTGCAGCGGTAAATTGCTTTGCTTGTTCAAAAGCATTCTGACCTGTTGAGCCATCTAAAACCAAAAGTACGTCGTGTGGCGCATCTGGAATTACTTTTTGCATTACGCGTTTCACTTTTGTAAGCTCGTTCATTAAGTTTACTTTATTATGAAGTCGTCCAGCCGTATCAATTATAACTACATCAGCATTTTGGGTTACCGCACTCTGCAAAGTATCAAAAGCCACACTTGCAGGGTCACTACCCATACTTTGTTTTACAATTTCAACATCTGAGCGATCTGCCCAAATCTGTAATTGGTCTATAGCCGCAGCTCTAAAAGTATCTGCTGCTCCTAAAACTACTTTCTTTCCTGCTTTTTTAAATTGATATGCTAGTTTTCCAATAGTTGTAGTTTTACCCACACCATTCACACCAACTACCATAATTACATAGGGCTTTTTGCTTTCAGGAGTTTCGAACTCAGTGGCATTTCCGGAATCTATTTCACTTAAAAGCCCTGCAATTTCTTCACGCAGAATTTGGTTTAACTCGTCCGTACCTACATATTTATCTTTTGCTACACGGGCTTCAATTCTGCCAATTACCTTCAGCGTAGTATTCACACCTACGTCACTAGAAACTAGAATCTCTTCTAAATTATCTAGCACATCGTCATCAACCTTGCTTTTTCCTGCTACAGCTTTACTTAGCTTGTCAAAAAAGGAAGTCTTGGATTTTTCAAGTCCCTTATCGAGGGTTTCCTTTTTTTCTTTTGAAAATATTTTTTTGAAGAAACTCATTGTTCAGTTGTCGGTTATCGGTTGTCCATTATCAGTGATACTAAAAATAAGTAATGCTTAGATTTTTTCTGAATAGCAAAAATACGAAAAGCCACCTTCGTAAAAAAGTGGCTTTTTCTAAATATTTTAAAGTTGGTTATTTTTTATTTAACCAATCGCTAACTGCTTCAGGTTGCATAATAGACTCTGTAAAAGTATATGCTCCCGTCTTAGGCGATTTAACCATTTTTATTGCTTTGGTTAAACGCTTAGTTGATGTCTGTATCGATCCTACTGTTTTCTTAGCCATGACTTATTATTTTATCTCTTTATGAACCGTCATTTTCTTAAGAATTGGGTTGAATTTTTTCAACTCCATTCTATCCGGTGTATTCTTTTTGTTTTTGGTAGTGATGTAACGTGAAGTTCCAGCTTGTCCAGACTCCTTGTGCTCAGTGCACTCCAAAATTACTTGTACTCTATTTCCTTTTCTAGCCATTGTGATAGACTTTTTTTGATTATTGCAATTATTTAGTTAAAAAGCCTTTTGCGCGAGCTTCTTTCATAACCGCAGAAATACCTTTTTTATTGATGTCTTTAATAGCAGAAGCTGATACACGAAGGGTTACCCACTTGTCTTCTTCTGGAATATAAAAACGCTTTTTAAGCAAGTTTACATCAAACTTACGTTTGGTTTTGTTCATCGCGTGCGATACGTTGTTCCCAACCATCGCTTTCTTTCCTGTAAGTTCACAAACTCTTGACATTTCCTAAATATATTAGTTATTTTAAAACAGGGTGCAAATTTAAGTAATTCTTTTCATCTGTACAACAAAAGAAAATCAGTTTTTTGAAATTTCTTTTAATAGCATTTCAAAAGCCTTGTTTATTGTCTTTTCAATTACGCGAAAACGGTCATTACCAAAACTAAATTTTTCCGAAATAATTCCGACGGGTGAAGCAATAGCAATACATACCGTGCCAACCTCATCTATACCATCACCTTTCGTTGGCCCTGCAATTCCTGTAGTTGCAATAGCATAATCTGTATTGAAAAGTTTACAAGAATTGGTGGCCATACTCTCGGCAACCTGAATACTCACCACAGAATATTCTTGTATTAACGCAGCTGAAACTCCGAGAATCTTGGTTTTTAGTTCTGTTTTGTATGGAACAATACCTCCTAAGAAAAATGATGAAACGCCAGCTTCTTCTGTAATTTGTTTAGCAATTGCGCCCCCTGTGCAACTTTCTGCTAGACTTAATGTTTGCTGCTTTTCATTTAAAATATGTGCAATCCTATCTACTATACTTGTTTCATCTTCAAAACCTATTGCAATATCTGATAGTTTTTCAGCTAAAATATCCATTCTAGAATCTATACTTTCTTTTAAAATAGTTTCATTACTGCCGCTGGAAGACAAACGCAAACGCACTTTTCCTAAAGACGGCAAGTATGCTAGCTTAATGGTTTCTGGTAAATTGTTTTCCCAATCTACAATACGTTCAGCAACGGCACTTTCACCTAAACCATAGGTTAAAAGTGTTTTGTGATATATAAAAGGTCTATTGAAACGTTTTATGGTTCTTGGCAAAACTTCATCTTGAAGTAAATGTTTCATTTCATAAGGAACGCCGGGCAAGGAAACGAAAACTGTGTTGTCTTTCTCCATCCACATACCTGGGGCGGTACCGTATAAATTCATTAAAATGGTTGCTTTTGATGGAACCATGGCTTGCTGAAAATTGGCTGGCAAAATTTTCCCAATCTGGTATTTTTCGAAAAGTTGTTTTACATTTTCGGTTACTTCTTGGTTTTCAATTAAAGTGTCTTCAAAAAAATCGCAGAAGGTTTGTTTTGTAATATCGTCCTTGGTTGGACCCAAACCTCCTGTAACAATAATGAGGTCTGCATGTTTTTTGGCATCTTTAAAAGCCTGCAGAATGTGCACCTTATCGTCCTGAATAGAAGTGATTTGATAAACCTTTACTCCTATTTTATTAAGTTCTTTTGAAATGTATGCTGAATTTGTATCAACAATTTGACCGATGAGAATTTCATCGCCTATGGTAATTATTTCTGCAAGCATATTATAATTGGAAGTCTTCTTTTAACTCTTCGAATACTAAATCTAGTTTAATTTGCAAATTCTTCATATGTGAAATTACATTATTCATATTTTTTGAAGTTCGTGACCAATCTTCAATTATGGAAATTTCTTTTAGCCCATCAATACCAAACATTTCTATATTCGGTTTCATTTTATGTGCAAATTGATAGGCTAATTCTCTATTCTCGTTTTCTATCGCTATTACCATAGAATGAAGGTCTGGCGGAATTTCATCTAAAAAAGTTTGGGCTAAGATTTTTAAAAAATCTTGATCCCCATCTGCAATCTCTATAAGATTTTCGGTTGAATAATATTTTGACATTTATTTTACTTTAATGGAAAACATTTCTGTTTCGCCGATATAACCGGATAATGTGTCATTAGCTTTAACACTATCAACACCTGAAGGAGTACCGGTAAAGATAATGTCTCCGATTTTAAGCGTAAAGTATTTTGACACATATTCGATTAAAGCATCAATTTTACATATCATGTATAAAGAATTGCCTCTTTGAACAATATTTCCATTGTTTTTTAAGCTAAATTCTATGTTATTCAAATCCTCAAAACTCTCTTTTTTAATAAATTTGCCAATTACAGCAGCTCCATCAAATGCTTTCGCCTTTTCCCAAGGCAATCCTTTTTCTTTCAACTCTGTTTGTAAATCTCCGGCAGTAAAATCTATACCAAGACCTATTTCATCGTAATACTTATGCGCAAATTTTTGGTCTATGTGTTTTCCTATTTTATTTATACGCACTAAAAGCTCAACTTCATGATGAACGTCTTTTGAAAATTCTGGAATAAAAAACGGCTGTCTTTTAAGTAAAACCGAACTGTCAGGTTTAATAAAAACAACTGGTTCTGTTGGAGTAGCACTTCCAAGTTCCTTTATATGATCGGCGTAATTACGGCCTATGCAGATTATTTTCATTTTAGAATTAAAATTTTGTGTTCAGTTTTTGAAGCCGTATACGGGTTAACACTTTTTTAGTGTAAAGCGGAAAATCTGCATTGAGCAACCAACCAAAATAGCCAGGATCTTTTTCCAAAATATCGGTTACCAGGTTACCTTTGTATTTTCCGAATGAGAACTCTTCTACCCCATTTTCATTGTAACTAATAAATCCTACAAAATCTGCGTGATCTTTGAATGAGCTAAAATCTGCAAGATAATTGACGTCATTCTCCAAATCGGGGTATCTGTCTAATTGGGCTTTCAAAACTTCATACGTTGCATTTGTGTCTGCTGCTGCAGTGTGGGCATCCTTCAGGTCTTTATCGCAATAAAATTTATATGCTGCCTCTAGAGTGCGCTTTTCCATTTTATGAAAAATTGTCTGAACATCTACAGATAGTGCTCTTTTCATATCAAAATCTATTTCAACACGGAGCATTTCTTCAGCAAGTAGCGGAATATCAAAACGGTTTGAGTTGAAACCACCAAGATCGCTATCTTTTATAAGTGCAAATACTTTTGGGGCTAGTTCTTTAAACGTTGGTTCATTGGCTACCATGGCATCGGTAATTCCGTGTATAGCGGTAGTCTCTTCTGGAATTGGCATCTCAGGATTTACGCGCCAAGTATGGCTTTCTTTATTTCCGTTAGGAAATACTTTTAGTATTGCGATTTCTACAATTCGATCCTTTGAAACATTTATTCCTGTGGTTTCTAGATCAAAAAAGCAGATGGGTTTGTTTAGTTTTAATTCCATTGGCATAGTTTATGAATGCCCATTACCTTATTGGTAAGGTATCCGTTTTGGATAGCTAAGACATTTTTTATTCTTTAAAAAAACAATTATTTGTTTTAGAAAAAACAAAGTTACTATTTTATAGTTTTGCAGTATGACACAGTTTTTAAAAATTCAACTATTAATCATTTTTCTATTTTCAATACAGTCGTATTCGCAAGATGAAAAAGTGCTTATTACTGAAAGGAAAAAAGGCAAAAAAGTTATGCTTTTTGCTGAAAACACCACTAAAGATACCCTTAATATTTTTTTAATGGTTAATGCCGAAGGGTATAGACGCAGTGCTTCAAAACCGCAACTACAAGACTTACCGCCACACAGCAAAACCGAAATGATTACATTAATTGAACTTACCGACACACCTTCTAGTTATACATACGATTTAATTGTGAATGGTGAACAGCAAGGTATAAGCCTGACCCACGTTCGCGGAACCATAGATATTGAAAAAACCATTGCGGGTAAACTAGTACTCTTTTCTGAAAAAGAATGTGAAAAATGCACGCTACTTGAAAACATATTAATAAGCAACGACACCCAATTCCGTAATCTCGACATTCGGGAAGATGAGATTTTATACGACCAATTTATTGCATTTATCCACAAAAAATACCCTGCAAAAACCAAAATACGACTTCCTGTGATTTGGAATAAGAATCATGTTATTTTTGGGTATGATAATTTGGAAAAGTTGCTTTCGGAAATAGGTGATTGATTTCCGAAATATTACAACTTTATACTCTTTAACTATAAATTTATAGTTCTCGATTCACATCCCACTCTTCAAGATAATCTGCAACGCGTTTTACAAATTGTCCGCCCAAGGCACCATTTACAACTCTATGGTCGTAACTGTGCGAAAGGAACATTTTGTAGCGAATACCAATAAAATCTCCTTCTGGAGTTTCAATAACGGCTGGCACTTTACGAATCGCTCCTAAAGCTAAAATACCTACTTGTGGTTGGTTTATAATTGGAGTACCCATTATACTACCAAAAGTTCCCACATTAGTAACCGTATAGGTTCCAGCTTGTATATCGTCTGGTTTCAGTTTATTTTCTCGTGCGCGAGTTGCTAAGTCGTTAACGGCTTTACTCATTCCAAGCAAGTTTAAACGGTCTGCATTTTTAATTACTGGAACTATTAAATTACCATTTGGAAGTGCCGCAGCCATTCCTAGATTTATGTTTTTACGTTTTATGATGTTGTTTCCATCTACCGCAATATTCATCATTGGGAAATCTTTTAAGGCTTTCGCCACGGCTTCCATAAATATTGGGGTAAAAGTTAAGTTTTCTCCTTCGCGCTTGGCAAATTCGTTTTTCACTTTATTCCTCCAGTTCCAAACTTTGGTAACATCGCACTCTATAAAAGATTGAACGTGAGCTGAAGTCTGTACACTTTCAACCATATGGTGAGCAACTAGCTTACCCATTCGTGTCATTTCTATAATTTCGTCACCACCATTAACTGAAATTGGTGCTTTTGGTTTGGCTGTTTCTGGTTTTTTAGCTTCAACCAAAGTTTGTGCTTGTGCTTTTCCGGAAGTGCGGTTTTCTACGTATCCTAAAATATCGTTTTTGGTAACGCGACCATCTTTACCTGTTCCTGAAATTCCATCAAGTTCTGTTTGTGAAATACCTTCAGCAGCCACAATATTTTTTACTAATGGCGAATAAAAACGATCGCCTGTATTTTCAATGGGTGCTGCTTGGGTTGCTTGTTTTGCAACCTCAACTTGTTTTGCAACTTCTTTAACAACCCCTGGTGCTGGCGTACTTTCAGCTACAGCTTTTGGAGCTTCACCGCTACCGCCTTCAGTTTCAATAACAGCAATGGTTTGGCCTACTTGCATCACATCGTCCACATTAAAAAATTTTTCAACCAAAACGCCATCTACCTCACTGGGCACTTCACTGTCTACCTTATCAGTAGCGATTTCAAGTACCGCTTCGTCTGCTTCAATAGCATCGCCTACTTCTTTTAGCCAGTTGGTTAGGGTTGCTTCTGCAACGCTTTCGCCCATTTTGGGTAGTTTTAATTCAAATCTTGCCATAACTTTTTAGTGTCTAATGCCTAAGGAATAATGATTAATATAGGTGCTTTTACACGTTGCAAAAATAGTTAAAATTTGTTCTTCTTATGTTTCAAATTTCTTAAAAAACGATCACTCCACCCTTTTCATCACTTTGGTCGCTTCCTATTATGAAATTACAACCAGCTGGCCTAATGCGGAAAAGATTGCCGTTGCCTTTAAGTTGTTTCATTATTATGAAGATTTCTTGGTACGGAATATATTCGAAATCGAATACTAACAGGCTGTTTTTAAACACAATGCTTCGATGTGCATTTTTTGAAGCCAATTGAAAAACAGTTTTAGTTGCTTCTGAAAGTTTTTCAAGTAGTTCAACATTTTCAGTGAAAAAATAGTTTTTTTCAGGTTTTGGGTATGGCTTTGTTTTTTTTTCCGAAGAAATTTTTTGTATTTTTTTTGCTAAAGCCACTCCCGCAGTTACTGAACTTTCTAAAAGCATATTTTTATTGAAATGTTTTCTGTAAAAAATCTGCATTGCGCCGTAAAAGCGTTCAAAATAAACTTCATCTTTCTTTGTGCTTTCACCTTTATAATGCAAGACGGTTGTACTTCCTAAATAGTGATTTTTATAACCCGCTTTAGTTATTTTATAGGAAAAATCTATGTCTTCGCCATACATAAAATAGTCTTCGTCAAAACCGCCAACCTCCTCATAAACACTTCTTTTTAAAAGCATAAATGCACCAACGAGAACGGCAACGTTACCGTTTGAAGTTTCTGAAATGTTGTTTGAATAATATTTATTTGTAAATCCAGACAGTTTTAAAAGTGAAACCTTTGGCGTCGGAATATTGCGTTTACTTTCGGGAAGAAAATTACCTGTTCCATCCATTAAATAAACACCTAAAACTCCAATATTTTTGATGCTTTCAGAATGTTTAATTGTTTCCTTAAAAGTGTTTTCGGTTACTGCTGTGTCTGGATTTAAAATACAAACGTATTCACCCTTTGCCACGACCACCGCTTGATTATTTGCTTTACTGAAACCTACGTTTTCTTTATTTTCAATTAAAATTATATTCGGAAATAGTCCTTTAACCATTTCACAGCTGCCATCCTTGGAATCATTATCGATCACAATAATTTCGGCATCCAAATTCTCAATTGCTTTTTGAACCGAAAGTATACATTGCTCTAAAAAAAAGCGCACATTATAATTTAGGATAACAACGGAAAGTTTCAAATTATAGGCTTTTTAGTGATGATTCAAACGGTATTCGGCGCAAAATACTTCGACCCAAGGTAACCTCATCTGCATATTCTAATTCATCGCCCACGGCTATGCCACGTGCAATTGTTGTGGTGATTATATTATATTGCTCAATTTGTTTATAGATGTAAAAATTAGTGGTATCGCCTTCCATTGTTGAACTAAGTGCGAAAATAAGCTCACTAATTTCACCTGTTTTTACTTTTTCAACTAAAGAAGGAACGGTTAAATCGCCTGGACCAATGCCATCCATTGGCGATATTTTACCACCCAAAACGTGATAATGTCCGCGATACTGACTTGTGTTTTCAATTGCCATTACGTCGCGAATATCTTCAACCACACATACCAATTGTTCGTCTCGACGCGGGTTGGCACAAATTTCACATAAATTTGTATCGCTAATATTATGACAGTTTTTGCAAAATTTTATTTCCTCGCGCATCTTTAATAAACTGGAAGCCATTTTTTGCGTTTGCTCGTTGGGTCTTTTTAACAAATGAAGTACAAGCCTAAGCGCTGTCCGCTTTCCAATTCCTGGTAGTTGGGACATTTCGTTTACTGCATTTTCAAGAAGTTTTGATGAAAATTCCATAGTGTAATTAGTGGTGGCAAGATAAAAAAAATGCTTCAGAAAAAGAGTTTTCCCATGAAGCATTCCTAGCTATAAAAACTGTTTTAGTTTATTATAAGTTTTTTAGTTGCAGTACCTTCTTCGCTATTGATACGAACAAAATAAACACCAGATGTAAGTGATGAAATATTTACGTTGTGGTTGTTATTAACTAAAGCTTGCGCTTGGTAGATAACAAGTTTTCCGGTAACATCAAAAATTCTGATTTCAGCATTCAAAGATTTTGGCAAACCAATAGTTACCAGAGAAGAAGCTGGGTTAGGATAAATACTTACTGAATTTTCAGAAATTACTTCATTTACACCCGCAGTGCCCTCTACTAATGGTGAAGCCCAAAGACCTCTTCCGTAAGTTCCTGCGTAAAGTGAATTGGTTACGTTATTTATATCCAGTTCGTTTATCTGAACATTTGGTAATAGGTTGCTGTATGGTTGCCAATCTGAGAAAGTATTATCTATATAATAAATTCCATAATCCATTCCTAGATATAGTCCTTCTTTACCATTATTGTCCCAGACTAAAGCCAATGCACTAAAATTAGGAAGGTTCTTTTTATAATTTTCCCAAGTAGCTCCACCATCAACTGAAACAAACACACGATTGTTATTTGTTGTTGCCACAGCTATTTTGTTTGAATTGGTAGGATTAATCGCTATTGAATTAATTACTCCACCAGGAGTTGTTAACTGTACCCAATCTGTAGCACCACCATCTTCTGTTTTATAAATTAAAGGACCTCTAGAGGTGTACATAACTTGATTGTTTGATGGTGAAATTTTCAAATTATCCAAATTAGATCCAAAATTTTGAGAGATTGAAGTCCAATTATTTCCAAGGTTTGTAGATTTATAAATTATGTTATAACCTACATAAATGGTATTCATTTCAGTTGGATCCTGTTCAAAAGGTGTTACCCAGTTTCCTGAACCATTTCCGGGTTCATTCAAGCCGCTATAGGAGTTACCACCATTTCCAGATAGGTATAATGAACCATTTTGACTTGTACCAAGAAAAATATTGTTTCGATCTTTATCTATAAATGTTTCCATACCGTCTGCGCCTAACCAGTCTTTCCAATCTGTTGCAGCTGTGTAGAATGAAGTTCCATTGTCTTGAGCACCTCCTGAAACGATAACGTCTTGCGATTGAGAGACTCCAATTTTATAAAATTGACGAATTCCTAAACCATCTGTAAGATCTTCGTAATATGATGGTGTAATGTTACCTGTATCTGTTGCCCTATAAATACCTCCATCAGTTATAGCATAAAGTGTTGTGCCATAAAACATAAGATCGTCCACATCTGCATGGCAATAACCAATATTCTGAGAGGCAGCGTTATTTGGGGTCCAATCTGAGGTAGGAGAAAAACTTATTCCTCCGTCTGTAGACCTCCAAGTATTAATGCCTGCAATATGCACTTCATTAACGTCTGTCGGGTTTACAGCGATTGCCATATCTCTTGGAGCTTGACCATTGCTGTCATTCCCAGAAGTACTATATCCAAAAAAGTTAAGACTCCCATGGTTTAATTTTGTAAAACTATCACCACCATCAGTAGAACTATAAAAAGCACCAAACCTGCCTCCAGAAGCTTCCAAAACATAAACTATATCTGTATTATCTTCAGAAACACCAATCATTTTAGATCCGTTGGTAAAGCCACTTATTGTAGTAAATGTTGCTCCACCGTCTATTGATTTATGTACACCACTACCAGAAGCATAAACTACAGAAAAATCGCCAGGTTTAAATTCTACATCATACCCTCTGCTATCTGCAGCAATTGCTTTTACCCAATTTGCACCTCCATCTGTGGATTTATAAATACCAACATTTTGGGCAGTTGCAAACATAACATCTGTATTTGTTGGGTTTATAAGAATTTTATTTACAAGACTGTTACCTATTGTACCTAGTAAATCCCATGTAGCTCCTGCATCGGTAGATTTAAAAATATTTCCATTAGTAGAACCGAAAAAGTAAGTATCAGAATCTGAAGGATCTATTGCTACAGAATATACGGATAGGCTAGAAAAATAATCACTTAAAGGGGTCCAAGTTTGAGCCCCATCAGTCGTTCTCCATACACCACCAGTATTTGCCCCAACGATCATATGGTTAATATCTCCTTCATCTATTGCCAGACCAGTTACTCTACCAACTCCAGGGTTCCATCCAGAGGTAGCATTCCAAGAAGTTGGGCCCAATTCTTCCCAATTATCTGATAGTATTTGCCTATTTTGAGCGGTGTTATTTAAATATGCATTCCAATTTTCAAGTTCGGTAAGACGCTCTTGTGTTGTGGGAAGGTAGCCATTTTCTTTTACCATTCTTAGAGCGTTGTACTCCCATCTTTTAAATTGTTTATACCCAGTACCACGACCTTTGCCTTTGTTGGCAAAATATGCTTCGGCATTGTCTATAATTTCTTGCACTTTATAGGTACCGTTGTCAATCATTTGAAGATATTCTTGTGCTTGAGAGGTAAAAGAACCAAGAAACAATGTAAAAAGCAGTAATAATTTAAACTTCATCGTGTTAATTTTAAGGGAGTTATATGAGATTTTTTCAAAGTTACCAAATGTATTAAAAATAAAAATTGTGAGGAAGCCAATCTTCGTATTTTTACCGAAATTGTATCCTTTATTTAATTAAGTCTCAACTTTTATGCAACCATTACATATACTCCTATTAATAGTCGGTTATTTTTTAGTATTAATATTCATTTCATTTTTAACCAACAGAGGTGGTAGCAATGCAGATTTCTTTAAGGCCGGAAAACAATCACCTTGGTATTTGGTTGCTTTTGGGATGATTGGCGCTTCGTTGAGTGGTGTTACTTTTATATCAGTTCCAGGTTGGGTAGAAGCTTCAAAGTTTAGTTATTTTCAGGTTGTTCTTGGTTATATCGTGGGCTATGCGGTTATAGGCACAGTGCTACTTCCTCTGTATTACCGTATGAATCTTACTTCTATATATACATATTTAGATGGCAGGTTTGGAAAAGCTTCCTATAAAACTGGCGCTTCATTTTTCTTACTTTCGAGGGTTGTGGGCGCAAGTTTTCGACTTTATTTAGTGGCAGTTGTAATGCAGAGTATGGTTTTTGACGCTCTAAATATTCCTTTTTGGATTACGGTTACCATCACAATTTTGTTGATTTGGCTTTATACTTTTAAGAGCGGAATAAAAACCATTGTTTGGACAGACACCCTACAGACCCTATTTATGCTCATTGCTGTTGGAGTTTCCGTTTATTATGTTTCTACAAGTTTGGGGCTTTCTGGAAGTAAACTTTTCACGTTTATTGCAGATAGCGATATGAGTCAGATTTTCTTTTTTGACGATTGGAAATCTAGTGACTTTTTTGTGAAACAGTTTTTAAGCGGAGTTTTTATAGCTATTGTTATGACAGGACTCGACCAAGATATGATGCAAAAAAACTTGACTTGTAGAAACCTGAAAGACGCACAAAAAAACATGTTTTGGTTTACAATTGTTTTGACAATCGTGAACTTCGTCTTTTTAGTTTTGGGACTTTTACTAACCGTTTATGCACAACAAAACGGAATAGACGCTCATAAAGACCAATTGTACCCTACGCTTGCAATGATGAATGAATTTGGAATTGGCGTTGCGGTGCTATTTATATTAGGATTGATTGCTGCTGCTTATAGTAGCGCCGATAGTGTTTTAACAGCTTTAACTACCTCTTTCAGCATCGATATTTTAGAAATTGAAAAGAAATACGACGAAGCAAAGCAAGTACGTGTTCGCAAAATGATACACATCTTAGTATCCATATTATTAATTTTGGTAATCATAATATTCAAATACGTAATTGCAGATGATTCTGTAATTGCAAAACTATTCGTTTTTGCAGGTTATACCTATGGCCCACTATTAGGATTGTATGGTTATGGGCTTTTCACAAAATGGAATGTAAAGGACAAATTTGTTCCAGCAGTAGCTATTGCCACGCCATTTTTAGGATACGCAATTAGTAGTATTTCCTTAGAATACTTAAATTTTGAATTCGGATTTTTTATCTTGATTTTGAATGGAGCACTTACTTTTTTAGGATTAATATTGATTCGTACCCAAAAGAACTAGAGTACAAGCAACTTCACTTTCAATATTGTTTTCTTTTAAAATTTTATATAATTCAGGATTTTCTGTACCTGGATTAAAAATTACACGTTTAGGGTTTAATGAAACTATATAATCGTAATATTCTTTTTGTCGCTTCGGATTCAAATAGAGTGTTACTGTATCAATATTTTCAAAAGCTACTTTTTCTGTTGAAATAGTAACGTCAGCAACTTCGCCTTTCTGTAAACCTACAGCTTCAACTGTATGCTGATGGTTCATTAAACGATTGATTGCAAGATTTGAATAACGGCTAGGGTTAAGGCTTGCGCCGAGTACTAATGTCTTTTTCATTTAAGATAGTTTTTCTGAAAATACAATTCTACTATTCAACATTTCACAAATGTTAGTTAAAAAGAAGAATTCAATGAAACATTATCAGTTTTTCAACGTCTATTAAGAAGTTAGATTATATTCTTTACTGTGATATTTTTACGTTGATGGTTAGTGTTAATAATTACAGTAAAGATTCAAACCCGGAGCACTTGCTTCGGGTTTGTTTGCTTTAGGTTTATAATGTTATTGTTCTGTTAAATAAACGTTTGTCGTGAAACTATAAGCTACTTTTCTTCGTCTATACTATAAATACCTAAAACTTCATTTTATAATTTATTTGAATTAGCCTTTAACGAATTATACCTTTTTTGGGTAAAACAAAAGCTAACGCTCCCGAAATTAACCATATTAAAATTCCATTTAGAGCTCTTGCTTTGTGCCATTTTGCCAAAACTCCTTTAAGCCCGGTTTTACCCTTCTCTTTTTTAATCACATAGCGAATCATCAAATAATTGAATAATCCGATTACGGCTAAATTAAAACAGTAAAAAACATAAGGGCCGGTTAAAAAGAAACTTCCCACATAAAATGCTGTTGAAAAAGGCAACAATACTACAAAAAGCAGTAAAAAGATATTCAGCCATAGTAGTTTGCTGTCAACATCGGCAACATATTTCATCAATCTTAAATGTGCTACCCAGTAAATTGCCGTAACAAGAAAACTGACTACTAACCCAATAAAACTTGGTATTCTTGTTTCAAGAATTTCCCAAGTGCCATATTCTTTAACAGATTCACCATTGGGCACTGCAATCTCCAAAATAAGCAACGTCATAGCTATAGAAAAAATAGCATCGCTAAAACCGATTATTCTACTTTTATCAAAAGCTATATCATCCATAAATTATTTCTGTTTAATTAATTACCATCTAATTATAGCGCTTCCCCAAGTAAAACCGCTACCAAAAGCTGCCAGAACAACCAAGTCGCCTTCTTTAATTTTTCCTTGCTCCCAAGCCTCGGTTAATGCAATAGGAATTGAAGCTGCCGTTGTATTTCCATACTTCTGAATATTATTAAAAACCTGATCGTCGGTCAGTTTCATTTTATGCTGAATAAATTGTGAAATCCTCAAATTGGCTTGATGAGGAATTAACATATCAATATCTTTCACTTCAAGATTATTGGCTTCTAAACCTTCTTTAATTACTTCAGAAAAACGGATAATGGCGTGTTTAAAAACAAACTGACCGTTCATTACTGGATAATATGGAATATTTTCTTGATCATTTTCAGCAATTATTTCTGGCACCCAATGCCCTGTACTTGGGCCTTGTAACGAAAGTTCGTTTTTATGTTGCCCTTCGCTATGAAGATGGGTTGATAGAATCCCACCTTTTCCGGTTTCATTTCTAGAAACTACGGCTGCACCTGCTCCATCACCAAAAATCACGGAAACACTTCTTCCTCGATCAGAAATATCTAAGCCACCACTGTGGTTCTCACTACCTATTACCAAGACATTTTTATACATTCCAGTTTTCACAAATTGGTCAGCAACTGAAAGTGCGTATATAAAACCACTGCATTGGTTGCGAACATCTAAAGCAGGAATGGTTCGCATTCCCATCATTTCCTGTACTTCTACCCCACCACCCGGAAAATACATATCTGGGCTCAGTGTTGCAAAAACAATCATATCAATATCATTCGGAACAAGCTTAGCGCGTTCCAATGCAATGGTCGATGCTTTTACAGCCATTACCGAAGTTGAATTGCCATCGCCTTTCTTAATATGTCTTCGTTCCTTAATACCTGTTCGTTCTTGAATCCAAGCATCGTTGGTATCCATTAATTTTGAAAGATCATCATTGGTAACCACATTTTCAGGCACGTAATATCCTAGACCAGTAATTTTTGAAGTGTACATTTATTATAATTTTAAAAGAAGCGAAAGATAACGATATACCGCTTTCAAAGGAAACAAAACTTAAGTTTTATAGTATGCGCGCATAGTAATTGAAGATCAAA